>CALISP010000307.1 GCA_938041705.1 uncultured Cocleimonas sp.
CCTAGTTTATCTTCACCATCAGCACCTTCAACACCATCTGTTTGATTGATAATATCAACTAAGTGTTGAGATTCAGTAACACCCCAAAATTTCTTACCAATACCAACTTGAAATTCCCAATCATCTTTAGCCACAACATAATCTAATTGACGAATATCACCATGAGTGCGTTCTTTATCAGCATCATCCCATCGATAGAATGGATTGAAAGTGAATTGTGAACTATCATCTTTAGATCGTATTTTATATTCAGGAGATACACTAACAGACACCCCCACACTTTTTGACTGTTTATCAAATGCCGGATCGCTAGTAAATAAACGACCTTCTAATGCAACATTACCTGAGACATTATCTAAAAAACTATTTTCAGCAGAAACACTAACGGATAAAGACATTAATGAAAATGTAACTACACCGAATGTTATGCATTTCGATAATTTACCCAATTGATTTAAAGCCATCTTCTAACCTTATTCTTATAATCTAAAAACTCTTTACCAAATTTCTTCTCTAGAATACGTTCTTCGGGTTTTATCTGCATTTCAGTGATTACTATATAAAAAGCAGGAAGAACCAAGAACGAAGTCAAGTTTCCAAGAAAAATGGCAAAGCCAAATAAAATGATCAACATACCTAAATACATAGGATTGCGACTAATTTTGTACAAACCATTTGTGACTAAGCCCGTGGTAAATTCTGGCTTCATAGGGTTTGGCGTAGTACGTTTTTTAAAAAACAAATACAAAGATGAAAAGTCTAAAAAGATAGCTAATAACATAACTACAATTCCAACATCATTCCAAGGTGAACTGATTAGTTGTGCCACAGGGAAATATTGGCTGGATAACCACATAATCAACGCTATGCTTAGGGCATAGATCGGTGGAGGTATTTTTAACTGAAGCACTATAAGACCCTCAAACTCACTGTATTTTAGCGAAAAGCTGATGCTATTTATTTAATAACATCAGCAAATCATTTTAAGATTTAAATGACATTGATATTTTTTGTACTATCGTGCCAATGACTTCTTATTAAAGTCTCTTTGAGATAAACCCGTCTTAAACTTGTAATTTGTATACTGTAACAAGGTACTTTTACCAGATTGGTGGTTTTGCATATTCATCATTGCTGGACGCCAATGCTTACTTGCATACTGCTTATAACCTGTTTGTATCAGAGTCTTTAGCAATGCATTCTTACGATCATAAAACATGATTTTTGTCGGGCGATATTCTTTGGTATCAATCCATGCAACTTGCTTTGTGTAACCCGAATATTTGTATGCAGGAACACGTTCAATAACGTTACATTTCCATTTATTACCTTCACCACACGCTTCTTCTCGTATGAATTTATATTTATATTTTTCAACTTCCTGCGAGCTAATGTCTTCAAAAGCAAACTCACTACCCATGAAAGGACCTGATTTGTTGCGAGAGTTAATGCGTTTCACACGCTTTAATGCAGGTAAGTATAACCATTGGTCATCAGCTTTTAAACCATGTGAAAAAGTAAGCATCGCTGTGCCTTTAACATCGGCAGGCTCATCAAATAAAGATAATGATTTATCACCATCGTTCTTTCCTTCAAGCGTTTTAATACGAATATTACGACGACTCGTTTTACCTGCACGGTTTTTTAGTGTCATTACCATATTTGCCGTAAAGTCAGCAAAACCTGCATCACTGGCATCGGCTTCATTGGCTATCCTCAAACCCTTTTCAGCGGGTGTCTCTGCAAAGACTGCACTATTAAAGGCTGAAGAGCCTAATAACATCAAAGCTGCTAACATTATTTTATACTTCATGTTTTCTCCAAAATATTTAATTAAAAAACCTATGCGCTATTACTAGTCAAAAGGTTACTTACTTATAAGACATATTTACTTTAAAAGCGTTCAAATCAATACAAAAAAATCGCTCAAGAGCTATGGTGTCTGTCATTAGATAACAGCACCTGATTTTTATTGATTGATATTGCTTTTATTTCGTTAACTTGGTTTCTTTAAATTAGTTTTCTTTTACAAGCTTTTCTTTAACAATACTTTCATCGCTAACAACACCTTTACTTAGCCATTTATCTAATTTTATTAATAATGGTGGCAATAAGAAGAAATCCACTATCAAAGCAATCGCAATCACTATCGCAGTTAATAATCCCATTCCCGAATTAAGTTTAAATGATGAAGTAGAAAGCACTAAGAATCCTGCTACTAAGGCGGCAGAAGTAACCCATAAGGCAACACCAACAGTAGAGAATGCATAACGTACTGCATCTTCAGCACCTAAACCTTTTTCTCGTCGAGCACGTAAGTACTTACTTAAAAAATGGATAGTATCGTCAACGACAATACCTAAGGTCATTGCAGTAACGACAGATAGCGCAAGACCGATTTCACCATCAATTAAAGACCAAACACCAAAGGCGATACCTGCTGGCACCAAATTCGGAATTAAGCTCAATAAACCGTAACGCCAAGACTTAAGCGCTAAAACAAGAATCAAAGAAATAAGGATCAAGGCTATAGTCGTACCAGTAAGCATAGAGATGATATTTTTCATACCTATATGCGCAAACATGATACTTGGGCTAGCTCCTACTGTTCGAAGCTCAGGGATATTTTGTAACATCCATTGATCGACTCTTTCTTCAAAATTTAAAATCTGTTTAGTCGATAAGGTTTCTAAGGTAACGCTGATACGTGTACTTTTTTTATCAATATCAATCTGATTATTTAAATCTAAACCAAACGGCAGTGACATTTCGTACAACAACAAGTATTGGGCAGCAAGTTCACGAGATTCTGGTAATTTATAAAAATTATCATCATCACCATGCATATTTTTGTTTAATCGAGTGAAAGTATCTGTGACTGTACTCACGTGAATCACTTCAGGTTGAGTTTGCATCCAATCAGTAAACTTTTTAATATCAGCTAATACTTGAGGTTCTGAAATATCGCCAGATTCTTTAGTCTCTATTGAATAGTCAACGTAATAAATACCCGTTAAATTTTGTACTATAAAATCTGTATCCGTTCTAAATTCAATACGTTCATCAAAATATTCTACAAATACATCATTTAGTTCATTACGTGGAATTAATGCAATTAATATGATTGCCAATATGCTACCGCCAACTAGCAATACTTTTTGCTTCGCGATAACCCACTCAGCAAGTTGAGCCATGATTTTTTGAGTATTTGACTCACGAGGCTTAACCGATACAGGCAAAATAGAAGCCAACGCTGGCAATAAAGTAATTGATAGTAAAAAAGCTATCATCACGCCTATTGCAGCAACATTCCCCAAATCACCAAAAGGAGGAGAATCACTACTATTTAAGGATAAAAATCCAATTGCTGTAGTTATCGATGTAAGAAAAACAGGCATAAAGTTAACCCGTAGACTTTCTTGCATGGCAGTTCTCTTATCTGAACCTTTACGTAACTCCGTCAACCATGTCGAGAGAATATGCACACAATCTGCAACGGCTAAAGTGAGAATAATTATTGGTGCAGACATCACTGGAGAAGAGAGTTCAATACCTAACCATCCTGCTAAACCAAATGCTGATACGACTGAAAACAAAATCACCACTAATGTAATTACTGTTCCTGTAATACTTCTTAATAATAAATAAACCATTGCTAAAATGAGCAATATAGCTAAAGGTAAAAGGTGCGTCATATCGTAAATAGTGGCTTCACCAAAGGCATTATTCATCATTACTATGCCTGATAAATAGACCTCTACTTCAGGATAAGCTTTTTCCACATAATCCTTAAGAGCACGAACAGATTGAACAACTTCCATACCTTGTTTGGTCGGATCAGCAGCGACCATCTCTCCCTTATCGTTCTCAATTTCCGGGGGGAATTCCATGGTTATATTTAAGGCAGTAACATGAGCTTTTTCAGAGATTAAGCGATGTAATAATAGTGGCTCAGATAGAGCAATTGATTTGATACGTTGAATATCTGCAGCACTTAATGACTTTCCATCTTCATACAAATCTCCTACCGACATATCATCTTCTATCGATTCACTATTTTGATAATTTGAGAGTGAATCTACACGCATCGAATAAGGAGTTTTCCAAGCACGCTCAGTAACATCTTCTATTGCAGCTAATGTATCAATTTTAAAAACCACCCCATCTTTAGGTGCTAAAACCATTAATACATTGTCGTTTTTAGTATATGTATTCTGAAGGTTTTCAAATGCTTGCAATCTAGTGTCTTCTGGGGAAAAGAATATACGGTAATCATTATTAAAGAATAAATTTTTACCTCCCATCGATGCTAGTAAAACTAAAACTAGAGTTAGAATAGACAGGAACCAACCTAATTTTGTGACCTTTTGAGCATAGTTTTTAATAAAGCTGTTGAGCATTATAATTGCCTTTTATAAGTTATTTTGATGGACGTAAGGATTCTAATCTATCCACTAATCCTTTTCCACAAGTCATTAATGTGTCAAGTTTTTGTACACTTTTTGCAAAGCCTATACACCCTTGAAGTGACGCTAAAAACATTAAAGCAACTTCCTCGGAGTCAACAGAATACTTTACATTTCCTTTCTCTTTAGCTCTCTCTAACGATGTTGCTATTGCATCCTGCCATTCTTGATAAATATCAGCAATTCGATCTCTAAAGCCTTCATCAATAGGCGACATTTCTTGTGCTAGGTTATTAAGAGGGCAACCGAGAGAAATATCATCTTCTGTCATAACAGAGCCAGAATTAATGATGATGTTTTGCAAAGCAGTAATCGGATCTTCAGTATTGTTTAAAGGCTCTATCCAAGTTGAATATATAGTTTCTTGAATCACTTCATCTAGGACTGCATGCCCTAAGACTACTTTGTTTTCGAAGTGATGATATAAGGCACCTTTGGTAATTCCTGTATTTTTAAGAATATTACTCAAACTAGCAGCTTGAAAACCGCGTTTATATATTTCGTTAAATGCAGCAAAAAGGATTTCAGCTCTTGTTTCTTGACTTTTTTCAGAACTTTTATCTTTGAAATTATCGGCACATTTTTTTAAACAACAGGGATTTGAAGCCCATAAATACCACCATTGCTTTGATATTTCATTAATATAAGAATTACTTTTCATGGTGTAATGATTACACACATACCGGTCGGTATGCAATTATTTTAATCAATAAATATGAAGAAATTCTGATAATAGTAAAGAGGATTATCGAGGTTGTTTCTTAATTTAGGCTTAAACCCTATTCTAAATAAAACTCAGTCAACAGCTGAATAATCTCGATTTTATCTCTTCCCATTATTCAACTTATGCGTACTTTTACGCCTTAATGTTCTCGATAAAATATCGACACCCATATTCAATAATGCAGTTATTAATATTAATAACAAAGCACGATCAAAGCGTAAATCTTGCATGGCATTATCAATATAGAAACCTAGTGTTGCGACACCCAATAAACCCATTATTGCCGTTTCTCTTAGGATAATTTCCCAACGATAAAAAAGATATGCGAGGAAACTACCATATAAGCGCGGTGTAATTTCATAACCATATAAATTTAAGCCTTTGGAAGAATCTATTCTCAACGTCACTGCATTGGATTGATTTCCTAATAAATGACCAATAATGCCTGAGTTGTGCAAAGCTAAAGCAATCACCGCAGGCAACATGGAGGGTCCAAAGAACTGTAACAAAATAAACGCTAAAATATATTCAGGTGTGGAGCGCATCACAACTAAAATGATATGTCCGATACTTCGGCCAAATTTTTTATGAAAATGTATAGAGATTAGTGGGTATGTCATTAAGGTTAACACTGCAGTAACAACTAACGCGATTTGAGTTAATAACAGTGTATTGATAACTCCTGGAATAGCTTGATCTTGCATAATATTACTAAACCATTGAAGCAGCTCAGTATAACCACCCTCTTTCGCTCCTCTTATCGGCGCAGGAACAATATCTTGAGTGAAGAACCGCACGACATTATCCCACTTAATGTCATGTTGATTTCTTAGTAGAGTATAAAACGCAACACCAAAATATAGTGGCAACAGTAATGGTCGTAACCAAAAACGAATACTGCCAATCAAAATATAAAAAACTAGCAGCAATACAACTACATATGAATAATCGCCTTGCATAAAGGAGGACTCGAGATAATAGCCCAAAGTTGGTAAACCAATAAACCCAAGTATGACGCTACTTCGCAATCCACATTCAAAACGATATGCTGTGTAGGTTTTTAAGGCCTGCCATACATCTGGCAGTAAGCCGTAAAAGAAACGATTCAAACGTCCAAGATTTAAAGGTAAAGCATTTACAACCGAAGAATCAACTTCTTCGATAATTTCAGAATATACTTTCGCGAAAGTAGCTGCATAGGGTATTGCTAATGCCAAAATTCCTGTTAAAGGATGCAAGCCAAATACTTGAAGAAAGATAAGCGCCCAGAACAATTCATGAATAGCTCGAAGAAAGGCACATAAACCACGAACCAATGCAAAACGGTATAAATAGCTCAGAGGGATGGCAGAAACCACCCCAAAGAAGACACCGATTAACGCAAAAATAAGTGTTTGCAATAAAGCGTTTAATAAGACACTAATATCACCAATATCTGGATGTAAAATAGCTCTCCCAAAACGTTGTAACTCTAGCCAAGGGTTAACGTTATATACATTTAAATCTGCAAAAGGAAGACACAACAATGCGACTAGAATAAAAACAAAAGATACATTTCGGTGCGATATTTTTAAAGAACTAAACATTTTTGAAGAAATGTTATCGATACAGACAAGCTAAATCAGTCATTTTTAAATCACTTGTTAGCGCATCGACCAAAATATCACCATTTTTCAAACCAATGATACGGTCGCAGTGATTTAAAGCAAGATTACTATCATGCAAGCCTAATATTACAGTTTGACTATATGATCGTAGACATTGAATAATTTCTTCAGCTTGATACTCATCAACCGCAGAAAGAGGTTCATCTGCTAATAAAACCGGTTTTTTTTGATACAACGCACGAGCTAATCCAGTACGTTGTTGCTGTCCACCAGATAAAATATTTACTTTAGTAAAGCACTCATCTTGCAAGCTAAGAATAGACAACAGATCTTTAATTTCTGATACATTTTTTGCAAAAGGGCGAATTAAATTACAAATATTTCTCCATGTAGGAAATTCTCCCAAACGTCCCATATAGACATTATGATATACACTTAAAGCCTTGGATAAGGCAGGTGTTTGAGGAGCCCATGCACACTCATTGGGAGATTGTTCGTATAGATAACGCAACAGGGTAGATTTACCAGCTCCGCTCTTACCAAGAAGAGCGATACGCTCACCCGCTTTGATAGATAAATTCATATTAGCTAAAACGATTTTTTCATCGTAGCTAATAGTGACATCTTGTAACTGGAAAATAACCAAGAGAGACCTTACTGGTCAATTAGGCCAATTTCTTTTGCCATATCTAAAACTGGTTGAAAGTCTGCATTACTAGCAGGAATAAAGCCCTTACGTGGGAATGCACTTAAAATACTTTGATCCTTAATAGCCAAGAGCGCTTCAGTAACTTTTGCACTGAATCCTTTACCGTAAGTCTTATCTACATCGCCACGAATAGTCCATTGATAATCGGGATATCCAGGAGTCTGCCAAATAATTGATACTTTATCTGTATCAATTTTACCTGCTGCAAGTTCCTTTTCCCATACTTTGTAATTAACTGCCCCAACTTGGTAAGCACCTGACTGTACTAAAGAAATCGTTCGTGAATGGTTGCCACTAAACCCTACTTTTTCAAAAATTTTATCTGGAGCTTTCCCAAATTGCTTTCGTAAAAAATACTCTGGCATTAAGCGTCCTGAAGTCGAACCTTTAGAGCCAAAGGTAAACGTTTTATTCATGAT
>CALISP010000308.1 GCA_938041705.1 uncultured Cocleimonas sp.
TTGTTGTAGTATCAGATTTATTACCCAAGCTTGATTGTTCGCTTTGAGAGCTAGAATTAGAACTGTGATCGTTTAAATCAATCACATTAGACATTTCCTCTAAAATATCTTCGGCTGTTTCAACTAGTTTTGCACCTTGTCGAATTAATTGATGACAACCTTTAGCAAGAGGATTATGAATAGAGCCTGGAATCGCAAACACCTCACGATTTTGCTCCATAGCTAAACGAGCAGTAATTAATGAGCCACTTTTTAGAGCCGCTTCTACGACTAATACGCCATAGCTTAAGGCACTAATGATACGATTTCGTCTCGGAAAATGCCTAGAATCAGGATGTGCTCCCACTGGGAATTCACTAATGATTGCTCCATTTTTAACAATCTTATGAGCTAATTCACGGTGCTTGGCTGGATATACCCGGTCAATACCTGTCGCTATTACAGCAATAGTTGGTCCGTTTCCATCAATAGCCCCGTTATGCGCTGCGCCATCAATGCCTAAAGCTAAGCCGCTAGTAATACACAATCCCGTGGTTGCTAAATGCTTGGCAAATTCATAAGCATTATTATGACCACCTTGGGTAGGATTACGACTGCCAACAATGCCTAATTGAGGGTCTTTAAGAATATTGAGATTACCGTGTACATAAAGTAAAGCCGGCGCATCATTAATTTGCTTTAGTCGTTGTGGGTATTCTGGACAATTAAGAGTAATAATATGGTGCTGGTCTGATGCAGCAAGCCAATCTAAATCTTGTTTTACGACATCATCTGCTTGTTGTTGATTGTTTTGAAAATTTTGATGAGCCACCTTTTGTTCAATAATGCTATTTGCATCTTTTAATGAAATTCCAGCTTTAGTTAACTGTGATGAATTAGCGGCGAAAATCGCAGAAGGACTATCAAAACAATTGAGCAATAATTGAAATTTCTTCGATCCTATCCCAGAGACTCGCCAAAGCCTAATCCAAGATTCTAATTCTTCATAAATATTCATAAAGTGATTCTATCATCTTAGATTCATTCGAGAGTGTTTCATCATTAAAAAAGGCTCCCTTAAAGGAGCCTCTGATTATTATTTAAACGTCAATCTTTGTTAAAAATAAAGTTAGATACTTTAACCAAGAACTAAGGATTACCAATTTTGTAACCATTTCTAACTTCATTAGTTGATTCAGTTATGACTGCATAGCTAATATCATTAAGTACCTTATAAACAATTGCAGTCGCCGCATGAGCTGGCGGAATAGCTACTTTAAGAGGTTTTGAAACATCAAGCTTATGCTTACTTACTGTTCTTGCTATAGGATCATCTACTAATTTACCAGGTGAATAAACACCTAAGGTATAACCCAATTTCATTCCTTGGCGGGCACCTTTATTAATCGTGATTATTTGTGTATCTCCAGAAATCATTTCTGCATCGAATAAAGAAATCACGTCACCACGAATTTTTCTGTTTGGCAAAGTAATCGGAGTTTTAAGATTGTGTGTTTCATCTTCAATATACAGCAATCTATCACCACGTTTAATCTCACGTGTTGATTCAATTATCAATGCTGTAGCTACTTCTGCATGAGTTGCAGCACGCTCAACTTCTATAAAACCATTGTAAACAACTTCACGACCATACTCTTGGCCGGTTTTAGGATCTGAAAGCACTTTGCCAACATTAAAAATAGCGTATTCACCACCAGCCTGTCGATCTTTTAGATTCTTGACGTAAACTGTTTGATCAACTTCTAATAAAATATTCGCATCTTTAGCATCAACTATATAAGGCGCATTGTTAATCGCATTATCATCTAAGACCCGTGGCCATGATAAAAACGGTGAAAGTGTAGAGATTGGCTTACCGCCACCACTTCGAATAATACGCATTTGCGGTATCATCTTTTCATTGATGGTTGTATTGGTTTTACCACCCTTGCCACGACCTTGGTGAATAAATAGCACGTCACCAGGGAAAATAAGATGAGGATTCTTCACTTTTTGGTTTTTATCCCAAACTTCAGGCCAATATGCAGGGTTTCTTAAGAATTTATTTGAGATACCCCATAAGGTATCACCTTTTTTAACTACGTAACGGGTTGGGGCACTAGACTTAAATGGTGAGTGGGTAACTTTTCTGACTATCTTAGGACCAGTTTTACCACTATAAGAGGCTTTCTTTGGCATTCCATAATAGCTATCGAATGGATCAGCATTATGAATCCTATCGCTAGCTTCAAGTGCTGCTAACTGAGTTGCACCTTTGAAATCACCATTACTACAACCACTTAATACAGATAGCGAGAGAGCAGATAACGTTAACACGGATGTTCGAGTTACACTTCGTGTTAAATTTGGGAAATTAAAAGACATGAAAACCCTCTTTTTTTATTGTTTATTATTTTGTTGTCTATATTCTATTATTTAGTCATAAATATGTGTGAATACTCATAAAATGACTTTTATTACTTCAAATAATATCTTATCTGCCACGAGGCATGCAGTGTTTTCAGACTTACGGTATTGTTTGCTTATGAAAAAAGGTTAATAAGCATTTCATGGTCAGCCATTTATCAGCTAGCTATGAGATAATGATTAATATAGTAATCAATTACCAAATATTGTTGTTAGTAACTAATTAGATCGAGACTTGGAAATAAATTATGGCGATTTTAGATATTTTACGATTCCCAGACGCACGCTTGCGCACAAAAGCAAAGCCTATTGATGAGGTTACTGATGAATTGCGCCAATTCATAGATGACATGTTCGAGACAATGTATGAAGCACCTGGTATTGGTTTAGCTGCAACTCAGGTGAATATTCATAAACAATTAGTCGTAGTTGATGTATCAGAAGACAAAAGTGAGCCTTATTGTTTTATAAACCCTGTGATTACACATGCTGAAGGTGAAGATGTATGCCAAGAAGGTTGCTTGTCTGTACCTGAATATTATGCTGATGTTAGCCGAGCAGAGAACATCAAAGTAAAAGCATTGGATCGAGATGGTAAAGAATTTGAAATTGAAGCAGATGGACTATTTGCCGTTTGTATTCAGCATGAATTAGATCATTTAAAGGGAAAGTTATTTGTTGATTATTTATCGCCATTAAAACAAAAGCGTTTGCTTAAAAAGATTGAGAAGTTAACCAAACAAAATGCAACAGCATAATTAGTGTCATCATTTACTTTAAAATGACACCCCCCTACTTTATAGACTTTTGCATCTCAAACTTCCTTTCAGTTTTCATCAGCAAGCAATAAAACAATGAACCCACTAAAAATCATTTACGCAGGCACCCCAGAGTTTGCTGTTCCTGCGTTGCAAGCATTAATTGCATCAAAACACGAAGTCATTGCAGTGTATACACAGCCTGATAGGCCTGCAGGTCGAGGTCGTAAAGTACAGTTTGGGCCCATAAAACATGTTGCTATTGATGCAGGCGTCGAAGTTCAGCAACCTATTTCTTTCAAAGAAAGTGATGCAATGACTACTCTTGAGAGTTATCAATGTGATGTCATGGTTGTTGCTGCTTATGGTTTAATTTTACCGCAAAAGATATTAGATTTGCCTAAATACGGTTGTTTAAATATCCATGGTTCATTATTGCCTAGGTGGCGAGGTGCAGCGCCAATACATCGTGCTATCCAAAGTGGTGATACTGAAACTGGGGTTACTATTATGCAAATGGCAGCAGGTCTAGATACAGGTGACATGCTATTGAAAGTCATCCGTCCAATTACTATTGAAGATACAAGCCAAACAATCCACGATCAGTTGGCAGAGGATGGAGCTAAGGCATTATTGAAGGTATTAGATTCTATAGAAAATCTACAAGCTGAAGCCCAAGATGAAAACAAAACCTGCTACGCGCAAAAACTCAATAAGGCGGAAGCAGAAATTGATTGGTCGAAATCTGCAATTGAAATTGACCAAACCATCAGAGCATTCAATCCATGGCCTGTGGCATTTACTTTATATGAAGGAAAACCATTAAGGATTTTCATGTCGAAGACTGTTGATGAAAACAACGAAAAGCCACCTGGCACCGTAATTTGTGAAGGAGATGATGGTATCGAAATTGCAACAGGCAACGGAGTTTTATCTTTTTCACGCTTACAATTACCAGGTAAAAAAGCAATGCATGTTAAAGACTTCTTAAATGGACGCTCTTTACTGGGAATGACATTACCTTCATGAAAAGGAAAACAGACTTCAACCTTTTAAGATTCAATATGATTAAAAACCTATTGAAAGTGGGGGGGTGTCTTTACAATGTCTAAAACACCCCAAACAGTCCAAAAGAATCCACGTACTGAAGCTGCTAAAATCCTTCAGGCTGTTATTTATAAAGGTGAATCGCTTAGCACAGCACTTGCTAATAACGATAGTCCGATGGTTAGCGATTTATGTTATGGCAGTTTGCGTTGGCATGAGCCGCTAAGTTTTCTACTCGATGAATTAATGTCGAAAAAACTTAAAACTAAAGATAAAGATATTGAGTGTTTAATTCGTTTGGGCTTATATCAAATTATCTATCAAAAAACTCCAGACCATGCTGCGGTTGGTGAAACTGTTAGTGCCCTAAAGGGTTTAAAAAAACCATGGGCTAAAAACTTAGTTAATGCCGTATTACGTAATTTTTTACGTGGACAAGAAAAGCTTTTAAAACAAAAAGATGAATATTGGCCAGCCAAACATGCATTTCCACAATGGTTACTAGATAGAATCAAAAATGCCTACTCTGAAAATTGGCAAGATATATTAGCTGAATCTAATATGCGTGCCCCTATGACTTTACGAGTAAATTTAATCCACCAAACTCGTAACGAATATCTAGCTAAATTAAAGAATGCCGGTATTGAAGCAAGTCTCGTAGAGAGCGTCGAAACTGCCATATCACTGGACAGCCCACAAAACGTTTTTGATTTACCAGGTTTTACGGATGGCGAAGTATCTGTTCAAGATGCGGCAGCTCAAGGGGCATCAATTTTATTAGACTGCAAAGACAATATGACTGTACTGGATGCTTGTGCAGCTCCCGGAGGAAAAACAGGTCATATTTTAGAAAGCGCTAAAAACCTAAATGTAATTGCTATAGATAGCAGCGAGTTACGTTTAAAACGAGTGCAAGAAAATTTAGACCGCTTAAAACTCAAGGCTACTGTAATTGCTTCTGACGCATTGGAAACTGATAACTTTGCCAAAGATATAATGTTTGATCGTATTTTATTAGACGCTCCTTGCTCTGCCACGGGAGTCATCCGTCGTCATCCAGATATTAAAGTTCTGAGACGAAATTCTGATATCAAACAATTACAACAATTACAAAGCGATATTTTAGATGCTCTTTGGCAGAAACTTAAACCCTCTGGAATTTTGTTATATGCTACCTGCTCTGTTTTACCCGACGAGAATGAAACCCAAATAAAAGCTTTTGTAGAACGCCATATTGATGTAGAAGTTCTCGAAATACCTAACGCACAAGGCTCAGGCCGACAAGTATTTCCTGGTGAAGATGGTATGGATGGGTTTTATTATGCAAAATTATCTAAACTTTCTTGAAACATCATTACAGACTTATGATACAAATATTCGGTTCTCTTAATAGTATTCAATAAAGTAAAGGAGTGTCTTTTTTTATTCTTGATTAGTACTTTTCTTCGATATTTATCACTTTGAAAACTATCCCGAATAAGTTTCTGATTACATAGTACAAAATTTACCAAAAGTGGTAAAATAGCCACATGTTACGTTTTTTTAAAATATTCATCCTACAGCTAAGTTTTATTTGGCTGTTTTTTTTGCCAATGCAAAGCTTCGCAGAGAATATTGACTTTAAAGATTTTAAACTAACAGGCTCTGCGAGTAATTTTCAGGTTAATACTCGAGTAGAGTTCGAGTTAACGGAATATTTACGAAACGCTTTACAAAACGGCATATCACTAAATGCACGAATTCAGTTCCGTTTAGGCAAACATAATAGTTGGTGGTTTAATGATGACACCCCTTTATTAACGGTCACTTACCAACTCAAATATCATGCTCTGAGTCGACATTATTTACTCTCCAGAAATGATACAAATCAACATTGGAATTTCTCTAACCTACCCTCAGCTATAAGAAAATTAAGTGAATTACGCAAGTATTCTCTACCTGATATTACAAAATCTTTAGAGGACGGCGAATACTATATTTTAGCTGCTGCTGATATGGCTCCATCTTCCCTGGGGCTTCCACTTCGTTTTCAATCTCTTTTCAGTGATCAATACAAATTGACCAGTGAGGGTGTGTTGTGGCCCCTACCTTAAGAACATTCTTTTTTCAGATATTCCCTGTTTTAGTAACTTTTTTATTACTAGTCGCCTCATTTGTAATGTTGGGAATCTCTACCAAAGATCCAAATCAATCCAGCACAATTAATACTTGGCTAATACCGTTAAACATCACGGTATTGACAATATTAGCGTGTTTGATTATCTACAACGTCATTAAAGCGTTAAAACACCTTCGCTCGAAAAGAGCAGGGTCTCGTTTTACTTTACGCCTAATGTACGCCTTTTCATTATTAACAATATTACCTGTGCTGGTAGTATCGTACTTTTCAATGAATTTTATCGGAGACAGAATAGATAACTGGTTTGATGTGAAAATCGAGGGTGCCTTGGATGATTCACTTGAATTAGCAAGAAACTCTCTTGAAGTTAGAATGCGTCAGCATTTATTTAATCTAGAAAGAGTAGGAGAAGCATTATCTCGTGTTGATCAACTTGATTTCAACTCATTTATAGATCAACAAGCTAAAACATTGGGAGCTTTTGAAATTGCCTTATTTGATAGTAATAAACGCGTTTTAGTATACAGTAGTGAAGAAGCTGGAGCCCTTCTTCCAAATTATCCCACTGAAGATATTGTGCGTAAACTCACGACCAGAAGTTATATGTATCAGCTTGAGCCTGTTGGTGAAGATGGTTTATTTTCTCGTGTAGCAATATCTATATCGCCTACAAACAATCGTGCCACTTTGATTTTAACTGCTTTATTTTCATTCTCGGATAAGGAGAGGATATTAGCCGATAATGTCCAAGATACTTACACTCAATATCAGGAAATCAGTTATCAAAAAGACCTGATAAAAAAAGGCTTTAGAATTACATTGCTGTTAATCATGCTGTTGTCTATGTTGTTTTCAATTTGGGCTGCATTTATCTATTCCATTCGTCTTACTAAGCCAGTACGCAATCTTTTAGAAGCAACTCAAGCAGTTGCATCTGGTGACCTACAGAAAAAACTAGAAGTTGAGAAAAATGATGATTTCAGTTTATTAGCCCGATCATTCAACATGATGACAGGGAGGCTTTCGACAGCCCAAGAAGAAAGTGCGGCAAGTCAACGCCAAGTCCAACGCCAGCATGACTATTTAACAACTGTCCTTGGCAGTCTGACATCAGGAGTTATAACACTAGATAATAATTTTGCAGTCCGACGAATAAACACTGCTGCGGAAAAATTATTCGATATTCGCCTACAAGACTTTAAAGGTAAATCTTTAAAGAAAGTGGCAAGCCAAACAGAAGGTTTATTACCGTTTTATGGTGCGGTAATGCCTTATTTATTAAAGTCAGCGAAAAGTGAATACGAACGCGATAAGGATTGGCAAATTGAAATCTCTCTTATTCTTGAGCATGCAAAACATAATTTAGTGTGCCGCGGATTGGTATTACCTGAGTTGATTGATGGTGAACTGGGCTATGTACTAGTCATAGATGATATTAGTGAAATGATACAAGCAGAGCATGATGCCGCATGGGGTGAAGTTGCTAGACGTTTAGCTCATGAAATAAAAAATCCTCTAACGCCTATTCGCTTGTCTGCTGAAAGATTACAGCACAGATTAAAACCTAAGTTAGACAATGATGATGCAGAACTACTTCGGCGCATGAGCAATACCATCGTGCATCAAGTAGATAGTATGAAGACTATGGTAGATGCCTTTAGTGAATACGCTAGAACACCAGATTTATCACTCCGCAACATCAATATCAATGGCTTAATTAGAGAAGTTGTGGAGTTATATCGAATTAACCAATCAAATGCAGAAATCATTCTAGATCTAGATGGTTCGCCTATACTCCATATAGATGGAGATCGCATTAGACAATTGATGGTGAATTTAATAAAGAATGCCTTAGATGCGATGCATGACGATAAAACTGTTGAAAACGCCGAAGATGATCCTAACAACTCATCAAAACTAACGATTTGCAGTATCATTGAATCAACCTCAGAAGGAAACAAACAATATAAACTTACACTCTGCGATAATGGCCCAGGGATAGATGAAGAGTTACTGCCAAATTTATTTGAACCCTATAAAACAACTAAAACACAAGGTGGTGGTTTAGGCTTAGCCATAGTTAAAAGAATTGTAGAAGAACATGATGGCCGTGTAATTGCAAAAAATAATAATGATCAAGGAGCAAGTATTCATGTGTATTTACCTTATGAATAATACTTTGAGTTGCTCTGTTAATAAAATCTTGAACAGATTTAGAGAAGAGGTAGCGCATGACAGCTAAATATATTCTTATCGTAGATGATGAGCCGGATATTAGACAATTAGTTAGCGA
>CALISP010000309.1 GCA_938041705.1 uncultured Cocleimonas sp.
GTTTTTAGCTGATAACCATATTGATAAAGTATTTAGTTATATCGGGAAAAATGCACACTTGTGTGATTCCATCGATAAACACCCAAATATGGAAAACGTTTTTACCGTTCATGAGCAAGGCGCGGGATTCGCAGCTGATGCGTATGCACGTGTTACAGGTAAAAGTGGTGTAGCGACAGTTACCAGTGGCCCTGGTGCAACTAATTTAATCACAGCCATTGCTGATTGTTATTTCGACTCTGTTCCAACTCTATTTATTATTGGTGATGTTCCACCCACTGAATGTAAAGGTGATAGAAATATACGACAGTTTGGGTTCCAAGAAACAGATATGGTTGTTTTGTGTGAATCCATTACTAAGTATGCCGTTCAGATTACTGACTTAAAGAGAATGAGGTTTGAGTTAGAGAAAGCATATTTCATCTCTCAAGAAGGTAGAAAAGGTCCTGTTTTAGTAAGTATTCCAGAAAACTTACAGTTTCTGACTGATTTTAATCCTGAACAAATAGAGTCATTTTTTGGTAGCGATGAACATAAAGAAATATTAGAAAACAATGCTGTAAGCCCTCAATTAGCCTCTGATATTGAGCAAACTGTAAAGTTAATCAATAACGCTGAAAGACCTTTAGTATTGGTAGGCGGTGGTGTTAGGTTAGCTGATGCCGATGCCGAATTAATGACATTTTTAGAGACTTCTAAGATACCAATGGTTTATTCACTAATGGGCAAAGACTCTGTCAGTAGTGAATATCAATATAATTTAGGGTTTTTGGGAAATTTTGGAACACGTCACGCAAATCTATCGATCGCAAATTCAGATTTATTAATCGTTTTAGGTTCTCGTTTAGATAATTTACAAACAGGTAGAAAAATAGAAACTTTTGCTCGAGAAGCTAAAAAGATTCAAGTCGATATTGATCCTAATGAGTTGGGTATACGAGTTGATATGGACATGTTGATCAAAGCCGATGTTCGTGAATTTTTATATCAATTAAACTTAAGAAATTACACCAATGAAATAGAAGCATGGCACAGTAAGGTCTTAAGTTATAAAGCTAATTATCCTGCTGAGTACAATCATGATAAGAGCGATAGGCTGGGAAATCAGATTGTTTATCACATCTCAAAACACTTAAAAGCGGATGATTGTATTTGTGTTGATGTTGGTGAACATCAAATGTTAGTTGCCCAATCGCTTAAACCACGAAAACAGCAAAGGGTCTTATTTTCAGGTGGATTTGGTTCAATGGGCTTCGCCCTTCCTGCAGCTATTGGGGCTACCTTGGCAACAGGCAATAGAGCCATTGTAATAACAGGTGATGGTGGATTTCAAATGAATATCCAAGAACTAGAAATCATCAAAAGAAGAAGACTTCCTATCAAAATATTCGTAATTAATAACGAAAGCTTACACATGGTTAAACTCCGTCAAGATGCTTACTTAGAAGGTAATTCGGTTGGTTCAGTAGATGATTATAGTGTGCCTGACTTCAAAAGAATTGGTGAGGCTTATGGTATTAAAAGCCATCAATTGACTGATTTAGTTGAAATAAAAAATTGTATAGAGAATAGTTTAAAAAATGATGATTCTGAGATTATTGATATTAGAGTCGAGGCTAATACAACAACTGTAGAACCAAGATTAGACTTCAACCGATCTTTTGAAGATATGCGCCCTTATTTATCTGAAGAAGAAATGATTGAGCAAATGGTGATTGAGCCTATCAAAGTTAGTTAAACAATAGTTTAAAATACTTTAGTGATACTCGGGTTATAAAAAAGTGAGTGATTTAAAAACGAGAGGAATACATGCTTTTATCTGGGATTTACTAGGTAAATTGGGTTCTCATGCCTCTACTATTATCGTCACTATTGTTTTAGCAAGATTGTTAGAACCCGCTGACTTTGGTTTGATAGCCATTGTGATGGTAATAGTATCCTTAGCAGCAATCTTTTCTGATGTAGGGCTTGGTGGGGCTTTAATTCAGCGTAAAAGACTTCATCAGGTTCATTACTCATCTGTGTTCTTTTTTAATGTTCTTGCTGGCTCCTGTCTTACATTTATAACATTCATATCGGCACCTTGGATTGCGAATTTCTATAATAATTCTCAGCTACTACCAATAGTACAAGTTGTTTCTTTTCTATTTATTATTAGTGCTTTACATGCTGTTCAAACAGTCATTTTAAAGAAAGAACTCAAATATGAACTCTTAACTAAGGTAAATCTATCTGCCTCTATAGCTAGTGGTGTTATTGGTATTGGGTTAGCTTTGTGGGGTGCTGGCGTATGGAGTTTAGTCGCACAATTAATATCTCGTGAAATATTCATTAATATATTTATTTGGAGTAAAACTCACTGGATTCCTAAAATTGCTTTTTCTTTTAAAGCATTAAAACAACTCTGGTCATATGGTTTCAATATGTTTCTAGCAGAGATGATAGATACACTTTTTGAGAAAGCAGATTACTTGATTATTGGGCGTCTATTTCCAGCGGCTACCTTAGGATTTTTTCATCAAGCAAAACAGTTAAATCAGTTTGTTATTGAATACACTGCAGGCAGCTTAATGTCTGTTCTGTTTCCCGTACTCAGTAAAATTCAAAATGACTTACCGCACTTCAAACGAGTGGTTATTAAATCAACTGGAATAATCAGCTTTATTACTTTCTTATTATTAGGTAGTTTATATCTCGTTGCAGACGAATTAATTGTTTTGCTATTGGGAGAAAAATGGCAATCATCCATATTTTATTTCAAAATAATTTTACTTAGTGGATTTGCCTATCCAATAAGTGCATTGATGGTAAATGTATTAAGTAGCCGTGGAAAATCAAAAGAATTTTTACGTTTAGAGATTTATAAAAAAGTCATCCAATCAATAAATTTATACATCCTATTTGCATTTGGTATTAATGCATTTTTATATAGCCTAATCTTTTCTTCATTTTTTGGGACTTCATTAAATATAGTATTCGCCACAAGAGAAATTGGATTAGCTTTTATAGACATAGCTAAACCATTGCTCACTCAAATGATTATTGCCGTCTCTTTGGTATTGGGTATTCAGTTGATTCTAAGTGATATTAATCTACATGATTATCTGATGTTGATGCTAGAAGGAACAGTATTTTTACTCTCATTTATTTTAATCAATTTGTTATTTAAAACTCAATCATTTATCACTATTAGAGAACAGTTAGAAGTTGTGCTAGTACTCTTTAACAACAGAAAAAATGGGAATGCAGTATGATTAATAAAACTGAACAAGACATTATGCAAAACTGGCAAGGCGATGACATGATGGTAAGTATCACTTGCGTAGCGTTTAATCATGAAGATTATATGCACACTACGCTTGATAGTTTTCTCATGCAAGAAACTACTTTTCCTTTTGAGATACTAATAAATGACGATGTATCAACAGATAGCACTGTTGAAATTCTAAAAGAATACGAACAAAAATTCCCAAACATTGTTAAACCTGTTTATCAGACTAAAAATCAATATTCGCAAGGTGTTAATACAATGGCTATACTTTTTCCTTATATTAAAGGCAAGTATGTTGCTTTCTGTGATGGAGATGATTACTGGGTTGACAATCAAAAATTAAGAATTCAAGTTGAAGAAATGGAGACACACCCTGAAGTTGATTTAAGTTTTCATCCGTCCTACAAAGATGTAAATGGTGATAGAACAGAAGTCATGGCAAAACATGCTAATGGAAATAGAATTTTTACTGTTGAACACTCTATTATGGGCCATGGTGATTTTGCTGAAACAGCTTCAATGATGTTTACAAACTCACTTATTTCATCTTTACCTAGTTGGTTTAAAACTGCAATGCCTGGGGACTATGTCTCTGAAGTTATGGGCTCTGTGCGCGGAGGGAGTTTATACATTGACCGCATTATGTCAGTTTATCGATCAGGGCTTGATGAAGGATGGACTGAAGGTGAGTTGAAAAAGAGTACTGAAGAACGACGACAATTTTTAAATAATATTGATGAACAACTTATTTTCTTAGATGAATATCTTGGCGGGAAATATCATAAAGAATTTCGACAAGTATTCCACAATGATATTTACGACTTTATTACTACAGTCAATAACGACATGCGAGTAAAAAAGGAAATGTATGTTCAATACAAAAGTGATTTTTCTTTCGCTGAGCAATTAAAATGGCATTGCTTATATAAACATCAAAATTTAATTTCTCTCTTGAAATCTATAAAAGACAGAAATAACGCTTCAAAACCAATTGCTGTAATCGATTAATAAAACAAATAGTCAGTGGGTATCTTCAATCATTACTCGCCATGCTTTATGTTGTTCAATCAAAGATAACGCATCCTGTAATAAAGTTTTACCAGGTTCCGTATTAAACCAAGTAGATAATCCGGACGGATGTGGTAAGGGAATAACATCTGCTTGTAATAGCGGTGTATCAATTATAAATTGTTGCCCCACTACTTGATCTAATTTTTTTGCAGTTAAATATTGAGAAATAGCGAGTTTGCCAATAGGTATAATCAATTTAGGCTGCATAATTTCATATTCCTTCTCGAGCCATACCTTACAATTCGCAATTTCTTGTTTGTCTGGCACTCGGTCACCAGAGCCCTTTGGGTTTTTACCTGGAAAGCATCTACATACAGCGGCCATATAGACATGCTTCCTAAAGTGTTCTTCATCAACTCCTATTGATGTAAACCATTTGAATAGTGTTTTACCTGCAGTCCAACCAAATGGCTTACCAATTTTTCCTTCATGAATCCCTGGTGCTTGACCTACCGTCATGATATTCGAAAATACAGGTATACCCGTTATCACTGGAGGAATCATTTTTTCACAACGAGTACAAGCCTGAAGTTTTCTTTGATGATGAATGACTTGTTGTATCGACATAAACTAAATAAGTACTAAAAGTGGGGGGGTGTCTTTTAATTATGAATTATTAGCCACTGTTAATCTATTTAATCTCAAGTACAATAAAAATCATCTGTTGAGGTTTTGAAGGTTTTAAATATGTCACGAATTTTCTTTTTACAACGTAGTTTTAGTTTAACTACCTTTTTTATATTTATACTATCAACAACTTCAATACAAGCAGCACCAATAACGCTTACTAAATTAAAAGAACCACAACCTGCGCCTGCTTTTAGTTTGATAGATTTAGATAATAAATTACACACACTTGCAGATTACAAAGGTAAGCCATTAATTGTTAATTTTTGGGCGTCATGGTGTCGTCCTTGTCGTGATGAATTACCTGCACTTAATAGAGCTTGGTCAAAAGTAAAAGATCAAGGTATTCAAATGTTGGCAATTAATATCGGTGAAGATCCAAATGCCGTATTCAGTTTCATCCAGCAATATCCCATCGATTTTAGAGTTTTACTAGATCCAAAAAGTGATGAAATAGCAAACTGGCAGATGAAGGGCTTACCTACGACTTTTATTCTCAATCCAAAAGGTGAGGTCGTATATCAAGCTATAGGTGATCGCGAATGGGATAATGATGAATTGTTGACAAAAGTACTAGCTTTGGCAAAACCGTAAGTTTATTTAATATTATAAATTTGAATAAAAGTTATTCACGGTTCCATAAACACTTGATTTATAACATAAGTAAAACTCATTATTAAGTTTCTAATAATTACAATTAAAACTACTTTGTTGACAATTTCTGCATAAATACTAAATTAGACTCATTATTTAAACATTTAAGGCCTTAATTGTTAACAATGCCAATTCAGAAATTAAACACTCGCAAGGATACAAAAGGTTTCGAAAGTGTCGAAACTAAAACGCTATCTGAGCAGGTTTTTAATGAACTCAAAGATGCAATCATCGCAGGCGATTTAGAACAAGGCTCTAAAATTACTGAAGACGGACTAGCCAAGCAATATGGCATAAGCCGAGGTCCTTTACGTGAAGCAATTCGTCGTTTAGAGGCAATACGTTTGTTAGTTAGAATCCCTCATGCCGGTATGCGTGTTGTCACTCTTACAACTGAAATAATGGAAGAAATCTACACCGTACGAGAAGCCTTAGAAGGTATGTCAGCTCGCCTTGCAGCACAACGTATGAGTGATGACGATATTAGATCATTATCAGTGTTACTAGATAAGCACCAAAATTCAATTGATGAATCGCAAGGCAAACATTACTTGCAACACGAAGGTAATCTGGACTTTCACTTTCGTATTGCTTCAGCTAGTAATAATCAATGGTTAATTGATTTACTCAGCAGTGAACTCTATCAATTACTTCGTATGTGTCGTCAACGTTCAGGACAAACACCTGCTCGTCCGTCAAAAGCAATTCAAGAACATCGAAGTATCGTTGAAGCTATTCAAACGCGAGACCCTGAATTAGCAGAATTATTAATGCGTCGACATATCAGCGGCGCATGGAAAATAGTTAAAGAACTGCTTGATAAAGAAGAAGCAGAAGACCAATCAGAACAAGTAAAACACATAGAGGAACAAGCATGAGCATGGGAAAAAAACTGCGCCAGGCAGTTGCAGATAACAATCCGTTACAAGTTGTCGGAGCTGTAAATGGAAATACCGCACTATTAGCTGAACAAGCTGGGCATAAAGCTATATATTTATCAGGTGGAGGTGTTGCAGCCTCATCATTGGGTATCCCTGACTTAGGTATTACTACTCTAAAAGATGTTCTAGAAGATGCGGCACGGATTACAGACGTGAGCTCCCTACCCTTATTGGTTGATGTTGATACTGGTTGGGGTGGTGCATTTAACATTGCTCGTTGTACACGTGAAATGATTCGTGCGGGTGTAGCTGGTATGCATATAGAAGATCAGGTTATGCAAAAACGTTGTGGTCATCGCCCTAACAAAGCGATTATCTCTAAAAGTGAAATGGTAGACCGCGTTAAGTCTGCAGTAGATGCGAAAACCGATGCTGATTTTGTCGTTATGGCACGTACTGATGCATTAGCAGTAGAAGGAATGGAGTCGGCTATCGAAAGAGCTATTGCATGCGTTGAAGCTGGTGCAGATATGATCTTTCCTGAAGCGATAAACACCCTTGAGCAGTATGAAGAATTTGTCAAAGCAGTAAATGTACCTGTCCTTGCAAATATTACAGAATTTGGAGCAACTCCTCTTTTTACATCAGAAGAATTAGCATCAGTTGGCGTTAAATTGCAGCTTTATCCATTAAGTGCATTTCGTGCAATGAGCAAAGCTGCATTAAATGTTTACCAGCATATTAAAGATGATGGCCATCAACAAAACGTAGTAGATACCATGCAAACACGCATGGAGTTATATGACACGATTGGGTATCACGAGTATGAACAAAAGTTAGACCAGTTATTTGAGCAGGAGAAATAAAAGATGAGTGAACAAGCTACAGCTGCAGGTTTTAAACCAAAGAAATCAGTCGCCTTATCAGGAACAACTGCGGGTAATACTGCAATATGTACAGTAGGTCGAACTGGTAATGATTTACATTATCGTGGTTATGATATTTTAGAATTTGCAGAACATGCTGAATTTGAAGAAATCGCTTATTTGATCGTTCATGAAAAACTCCCTAACCAAGCAGAATTAAACGCTTATAAAACTAAGTTACAAGGTTTACGCGATCTTCCTCAAGCTGTGAAAACTGCTTTAGAGCAACTT
Source organism: uncultured Cocleimonas sp. (assembly GCA_938041705.1). Lineage (GTDB taxonomy): Bacteria > Pseudomonadota > Gammaproteobacteria > Thiotrichales > Thiotrichaceae > Cocleimonas. The sequence goes on from CALISP010000309.1 coordinate 7,662, forward strand.
CCAAAAACAGCTCATCCAATGGATGTAATGAGAACAGGTTGTTCTGTATTAGGTTGTTTAGAAACTGAAAGTACTGACAGGCTCATTGATGCAGCTAAAGATATTGTGGATCGTTTGATGGCTTCATTTGGATCAATGTTAGTTTATTGGTATCACTTCAGCCATAGCAATAAGAAAATCGATTTAGTCACAGATGATGATTCGATTGGTGGACACTTCTTGCATTTATTACATGGGGAAAAACCTCCTGAATCATGGGTCAAAGCAATGCATATTTCTTTGATTTTATATGCTGAGCATGAATTCAATGCCTCTACATTTACTTCACGTGTAATTGCGGGTACAGGTGCCGACTTATATTCTTGTATCACAGGTGGAATTGGCGCTTTAAGCGGTCCAAAACACGGTGGTGCAAATGAAGTCGCTTTTGAAATTCAACAACGTTATAGCTCCGCTGATGAAGCAGAAGCTGATATTCGTGAACGTGTAGCTAAAAAAGAAATAGTGATTGGCTTTGGTCATCCAGTTTATACGGTTAGTGATCCACGTAATGAAGTGATCAAAAAAGTGGCTAAAAGCCTTTCAGATGAGAATCAAAACACCTTGATGTACGACGTCGCAGATCGTTTACAAACGACAATGTGGGACTTAAAAAAGATGTTCCCAAATCTAGATTGGTTTTCAGCAGTTTCTTATAACCAAATGAAAATCCCAACAGATATGTTTACGCCTTTATTTGTAATTGCAAGAACCTCTGGTTGGGGTGCACATGTCATTGAACAACGTATTGATGGAAAAATCATCCGTCCTTCAGCTAATTACACTGGTCCTGAAAATCTTAAATACACACCAATTGAAGAAAGAACATAGTTTTTAAACATAGCTTTTGACATAGAGCTTTAAACAGAGAACGTAAACAATCACTTTCTTGAAAGAATTCTTAATGAGTAATATTTAATGAATACAAATTATCGTAAAAAACTATCTGGAACAGATCTAGACTTCTTTGACACTAAAGAAGCTGTTGAAGC
>CALISP010000310.1 GCA_938041705.1 uncultured Cocleimonas sp.
TTATCCATTGCTTTTTCTTCAGCTGCTGGCTCTTCTGGTAAAGTGATTTTTATATCGGCATCTTTTTTCAAGCCTTCCATATAAGCAAGCATTTTCTTTTGAGAAATCACTCGCTCCAGTTGTGGCTTTAAAGACTCTAGAGTCGGTAATTTTGCATCACGACTGTCTTCAAGTTTAATCACATGATAACCAAACTGAGTTTTAACAGGGTCTTTAGAAACGTCACCCTTACTCATAGCTTTCACTGCGTTCGCAAACGCAGGAACCATTGTTTGAGCTTTAAACCAGCCTAAGGACCCACCATTTGAACCTGAAGGTCCTGTTGACTTTTTCTTTGCTATTTCAGCAAAATCAGCACCTTCTGCGTTTGCATCTTTGATTACTGCTTTTGCTTCATCTTCAGTTTTAACGAGTATGTGGCGCGCATTGAATTCCTTACTGGCTAATTTAGTTACACGCTCATCGTAAGCTTCTTTGATTGCAGTATCATCTATTTTGAAAGATCCAATTTTTTCTTTTGTCCAAGTTTGTAATAATATATTACGCGTATAATCACTTAGAGATTTCTTAGTTGCTGGACGATCAAGAATATCAGTTTTCTTTGCTTCCTGAAGTGCAATTTCAGTTGCAACTAAATCATCAAGCGCTGCTTGTCTGTCAGTTTTTTTACCTTGTTTTTGTTTCTTTAAAATTTCGATATAGCCATCAAGTGTGCTTTTCATTATTTTGTCGCCGTTTACTGTAGCGATAACAACATCTTTCTCATGAGCAGCTGCATGAACTGCTGTTATTGGCCCTGCGCTCAACGTCAGTGCAATAACTGATGCAGCAAATAATGATTTTTTTGTAGTAAACATATTTAATAATTTTCCTTTAGTTTTAATATTTAATTTGGATATAAACTTTAATATAAGGTCAGCATTCTAGTTAACAATATGAATTAATAATTGTAACTAATATATTAAGATAGTATTTTTTATTCGATATCCTTTTTTTCGTGTGTAAACTTAGATCATCAGTATGCTCAAGGCAATACTTTTTTGAATGGTTTAACTGTAACTTTTTTATAAACGCCTGCTTCTATATAGGGATCTGTATCTGCCCAAGCTTGAGCCGCTTCTAATGAATCAAATTCAGCAACAATCAGACTACCTGTAAAGCCATTAGTTCCTGGATCTTCACTATCAATTGCTGGATGGGGACCTGCTAATACAAGTCTTCCCGAATCTTTTAATGCGACTAAACGCTCAACATGTGCTGGACGAACCGATAATCGAGCTTCAAGGCTATTTTCTACATCTTCTGAAATGATTGCATAAAGCATAATTTTTAACCCTCAATATTTTATTTATTACTATTTCAATTACTAATTATTTAATTGATTTTCTACATTAACAAGACCGTTTCGCCCAAAACCCATATTGTCTAATTATAAAGACGAAATCCATATTCTTAATCTTAACTAATAACCATAACTTTATTGATTACTTTAGATGATTAAGGATGCCCCTTAGGCAGCTCATGTTGTAGAATAACGTACTTTAACCTGCATGATGTTTAGTTAGAAGTTATATGAGCCAATATTTTGAGATTCATCCAGATAATCCTCAACCCCGACTGATAAAGCAAGCAGTAGAGATTATTAACAAAGGTGGAGTTATTATCTATCCTACTGATTCTAGTTATGCCATTGGTTGTCATCTTGGTGACAAAAAAGCAATGGATAAAATCCGTATGATTCGTCAGCTAGATAAGGAACATAACTTTACTCTTGTATGTAGAGATTTATCTGAAATATCACAATATGCTCAAGTCGATAATATGAATTATCGACTCATGAAAACACTAACACCTGGACCTTACACCTTCATTTTACCTGCCACACGTGAAGTTCCTAAGAGACTTTTGAATCCAAAACGTAAAACAATTGGTATACGAGTGCCTGATAACGCTGTTTGCACGGCATTGTTATCTGAGCTAGATCAACCACTCATGTCTAGTACCTTGAGTTTACCTAACGAAGAATATCCATTGACGGATCCATATCAAATTCGATTAAAATTAGAAAGCATCGTCGATTTAATTATCGATGGTGGATATAGTGGTCACGAACCAACAACCGTAGTAAGTTTGATTGATGACAAACCTGAAATTTTACGCCAAGGCCTAGGTAGTGCTGATTGGCTTACACAACATTAAGTAGCATAGATTTTTAATGGATATAAATTCAATCATTTACAATATAGCGGTTTGGGCAATACCGGTATTATTCGCCATTACAATTCATGAGGTTGCTCATGGTTGGGTTGCAAATATGTTGGGTGATAAAACAGCTAAGATGCTGGGCCGCCTAAGCTTAAACCCTATAAAACATATCGATCCAATTGGAACCATTGTTGTTCCAATAGCTATGGTAGTTTTACAAACAGGTTTTGTATTCGGATGGGCTAAACCTGTTCCAGTTAGCACTCGTAACTTAAAATCTCCTAGAAAAGATATGGCGATTATTGCTGCTGCTGGGCCTATCTCAAATTTGATTATGGCTGTCTTTTGGGTGTTTATCTTCAAATTAGGGTCTAGTGTGATATCGGATCAAGCGATCGCTCAAGGCATTATGGATATGGGTCGCGCTGGAATAATAATTAATCTTATTTTATTTATTTTTAACTTATTTCCAATCCCACCTTTGGATGGCAGTAAAGTACTAGCAGGTTTTTTACCTCAACCGTTAGCAAACCTTATGGATAAAATAGAACCTTATGGTCTATTTATTGTGTTAGGTTTAGTTTATCTCGGCGTACTGAATACCATTATGGATCCAGTACTTAATTTCTTCTTAAATACAATAGGCTCTCTTTTCTTTTAAAGACTTTCTAAAAATATGAATACACCAATACCGCAAAATCAACGTGTCGTTTCAGGCATGCGCCCAACTGGCAAACTCCATTTAGGACACTATCATGGTGTCTTGAAAAATTGGGTTGAAATGCAACTTGATTACGAGTGCTTTTTCTTTGTAGCCGACTGGCATGCCCTCACCACACATTATGATGATCCAAGCGATACACCTACTCACGTAGAAGATATGGTTATCGATTGGCTAGCGGCAGGTATAAGTCCAAGTTCAGCAACGATTTTTTTACAATCTGAAGTGCCTGAACATGCAGAATTGCATTTATTATTATCGATGATCACACCATTAAGTTGGTTAGAACGTGTTCCCACATATAAAGATCAACAAGAAAAATTACGTGAGAAAGATCTAGCTACATATGGCTTTCTTGGTTACCCACTTTTGCAGTCAGCTGACATTTTGCTCTATAAAGCAGACATGGTTCCTGTTGGTGAAGATCAAGTAGCGCATGTAGAATTAACAAGAGAAGTGGCCCGACGCTTCAATCATATTTATGGTCGAGAGCCAGATTTTGAAGAACGGGTTATGGCTGCCATCTCAAAGATGGGAAAGAAGAATGCAAAACTCTATAAAGATCTACGTAAACGCTACCAAGAAAAAGGTGATGAACAAGCACTAGAAACAGGCCAAGCTCTATTAGATGCACAACAAAATATCTCAGTAGGAGATAAAGAACGTTTGTTTGGTTATCTCGAAGGTATGGGTAAAATTATTCTCCCAGAGCCTGAAGCCAAATTAACTAAAGCGTCTAAGATGCCTGGTTTAGATGGGCAAAAAATGTCAAAGTCTTATGGTAATACCATAGGCCTACGCGAAGAACCTGATGTTTTAGATAAGAAAATTCGTACAATGCCTACGGACCCAGCACGTGTTCGTTTGACTGATCCAGGCGACCCTGAAAAGTGCCCTGTATGGGAACTACACAAAGTTTATTCTGATGATAAAACCTTGGTTTGGGTAAATGACTCTTGTCGTTCTGCTGCTCATGGTTGTCTAGACTGTAAAAAACCGTTAATCGAAGCAGTCCAAGCTGAAATGGAACCGATTCGAATGCGAGCAAAACAGTTTGAAAACGACCGAACCGCAGTTAGAGCAATCATTAGCGAAGGTAGTGAAGCAGCAAGAGATGTTGCCCGTGAAACGCTAGATGATGTAGTTGAAGCGATGCGATTTACTAAAAAATAAACCAAGCTATTACAAAATATGTTGAAACCAAGCACATTGAAACTATGTATATTAAAACGATGAGATATCAATAAAATCAATGCCAGATAAGGTAATAGAGAAGCCACAAACTCCAAGACAAGGCGAATTACCCTTCGCTATTGTCCATGGCGAAGCTATCTCTGCACCTCCTGAAGATCTTTACATTCCACCTGACGCCCTTGAGGTTTTTCTCGAAACCTTTGAAGGGCCGTTAGATTTATTGCTCTATTTAATACGCCGTCAAAATCTTGATATTTTAGATATTCCTATTGCTGAAATTACTAAGCAATACATGAATTATGTTGAAATGATGCGTAACATTAATCTTGATTTGGCAGCCGAATACTTGGTCATGGCGGCAATGTTGGCTGAAATCAAATCACGGATGCTATTGCCGCGACATGAAGAAATAGAAGATGAAGATGATCCTCGTGCAGAGTTGGTCAGACGCTTGCAAGAATATGAGCGTTTCAAAAAAGCGGCTACCGATATTGACGAACTACCTCGAACTGGACGAGAAAATTATGCAACTTCAGTAGATGTAATTCGTGAAGATAAAATTAAACCAGAACCTCAGGTTGAGCTTCGCGATATATTAATGGCTTTTCAGGACATTCTTAAACAAGTCGATATGCAGAAGCATCATGAGATTGAACGTGAAGAAATATCCATCCGAGAACGCATGACACACGTACTATCTAGACTAGAAGGTGATAATTTTGTAGAGTTTCAAACTTTATTTAGCCTTAAAGAAGGACGCCTAGGTGTTGTGGTAACACTAATGGCAGTATTAGAATTACTGAAACTTAAAGTAATAGATATGGTTCAAGCTGAAGCATTTGCGCCTATTTACTTAAAACCTGTTTCTGGTTTGGAGGAAGGTGAATGATCAATCAGAAACCTCTTAAAAGTGGGGAGGTGTCTTTAAATACACCTATAAATTTAGAACTGAAGCAAGGGTATTCATAAAGCCATGCAAGCCGAAAAACTAAAAAATGTCCTCGAAGCCATATTGATCAGCGCTGATAAACCCTTAGCAATAGAAAAACTCTTAGGTTTTTTTCAAGAAGAAGACTTAGTTAATCGAAATGACCTTAAAAAAGCACTGTTTGATTTACAACAGAGTTTTACAAATCATGGTTTTGAATTAATTGAAACTGCTAGTGGTTATCGCTTTCAAACCAAAGAAGAATATAAACAATGGGTAACCCAACATTGGGATGAGAAGCCTTCGAAATACTCACGTGCCCTTCTTGAGACTTTAGCACTTATAGTCTATCGACAACCCATTACCCGTGCAGAAATTGAAGATATTCGTGGCGTGGCTGTAAGTTCTCATATTATAAAAACATTACAAGAACGTGACTGGATTAGAATAGTTGGACATAAAGAAGTACCTGGTAGACCTTCATTACTAGGTACCACTCGCCACTTTTTAGATTACTTTAACCTTAAGTCTCTTGACGAAATGCCCTCATTAAGTGAGATTCAAGATATAGATAAATTGTATCCAGAATTAGATTTAAAGATGCAAGAAGAGCTCGGTAATATAGAGCAAGAAAATACAACTGAAGATAAATTGGGTAGCAGTACCATCAGCGAGACCATTGTTGATGGCAAAGAACAAACACAGTCGAAGCAAGATTAAATATAATTAACTCAGTAAAAAATAGATTTTAAATTAATATAAGATCTATAACTTATTCATCAAATTCAATGCACCATGATAGTCACAATAAATTAGGCATTATAAATAAGATACTATGAAAAAATCATCAAGCAGCACCAAAGACATCATCATTTTCAGTTTTCTCACGCTCATCGTGATTCTGCTTATTTTGTCTATGTATCAACGTGACCGTGAATGGACTAAATTATCTTCAATGGAACGTGCTCTTTCTGAACAATCACGCGATGTCAGTACACTTCGTGGCTCCTTAAATGCCGTTGAAAAAAAGCTAGAATCACTGCAAATTCAGTCACAATCTGCGGTTGCCTTAACTAATATAGATAAAAACACTAACAATATACCTAAAAGTGGGGGGGTGTCCTTAGCGTTTAAACGAGCCAAGATAGCAACCGAACAGGAAGATTATGCTCAAGGGGATTGGAGTGTTAGTTCTCTTGGGAGTGGCCTGAAAACCATAACACCCTTGGTATCATCAGACCGTGATGCAAGCACGATACAAAGCTATGTTCTTGAAGGATTAATTACACGTGACCCTGATACTTTAGAATGGACGGGCTTAATTGCTCGCGATTGGACTATCAGTGATGATGGTCTAATCATCACTTTCAATCTCCGTAATGACGTCTATTTTTCTGATGGTGAACCGCTCGATAGCAGCGATGTAGTGTTTAGTTTCGACTTCATCATGAATGAAAAAATTCAAGCACCTAGACATCGCGCTTATTTAGAAAAAATTAAAAGCGTGACTGCTAATGGCCCACATCAAGTAACATTTACTTTTAAAGAACCTTATTTTGAAGCATTTAGCTTAGCGGGTACGCTAGAAGTAATTCCAGAACATTTTTATAAAGAATACTTAGATACCCCACAAATCTTTAATGACTCTAAAGGTTTACTGATGGGTACGGGACCTTATCAATTAGCCGACCCTAAAGGGTGGACTCCTGATAATGGTAATGTTGAATTG
>CALISP010000311.1 GCA_938041705.1 uncultured Cocleimonas sp.
ACCTGCTTTAACAGGGTATGTACGGAATAATAAATAATGTGCCGTTAAACCTTTTAACATCATCGTCGCAGCTGTTTTATCATCAATAGAATCTGGAAGTTTTATAAGTTTTTGCGCATCGATAAGGCGTTCTTCTGCATATGCTCCAGCAACCATAGCATAGGCCACTCTATCCCCTATTTTAAGATCAAGATTCATCTCAGCCACACCCTCGCCAAGCTCTTCAATCACGCCTGTTCCTTCCATCCCTAATATCGAAGGATATTCTGCAATAGGGTAAACACCATCTCGCATGTAAATATCAATGTAGTTTAAACCACAAGCGGTTTGCCGTAATTTAACTTGTCCTAAATCGGGTTTTCCGACCTCGATACTATCCCATTGTAAAACTTCAGGGCCGCCTGCTTGATGGATACGAATTGCGTGTGACATGTTTATCTCCAATAATTGATTACAATAGTGTAGTTAATATTGAATTTAAAAACTGTCAAAAAAAGATGCGACGTGATTAAAGTGTATTTCAGATGTTAAAAAAGAAACCTCCTCACTTTATGATATTTTCTTATTAACGTTATAGTTCAAATTATCGCTTTTATTAATCGAAAATTCTTTTCTTATATTAAATTCAATTCAAAGTTATTTAAAATTATTTAAAATTATTAAGGATTGGTTACTTTAGCAGGCTCTACCGCACTACCTTGCCAGCCTTTACCCTTTAAATGCTCAATTTTCAGCCCACGATTAATATCAAACCCAGTCACTGTCCATGAATGTGCATGCACATTGATTGGTGCTAATACACGCTCATCAACTCGCTTAGGAATCACATAACCTTCATGCTTAAAGTACTCTAAGTAAATCACATTTACATGTGAATTCTGAGTCGCTTTAAATCCTTTTAACGTCACTTCAAGGCTATACGTTAAATACGTTTTAGGGTCTATCCATAGCACCACTTCATCTTGTTCTGCAAAACCCAAACCCGGTCTGATTTTGCTATAAAGTCGATGATAGTTTTTTTCTTTCAATTTTCCATCAGACAAACGTTTGAAATCTGTTTGATAACGATTAAGCGCTAGCGGTCCTAATGAAAAAAGTAAAAAAGCATCCGATGTCATTGCGGTTGCTTGTAACAACTCAGGATCTGTCGGTTCTTTATCATTATAGAAAACAGTCACAGACGTTGGCGTTCGCACAACTTTTTTAGTACCTGCTGGACCATTATAAAATGCTGAATAGATTCCCTGATTAGGTAGATATCGCTCTTCTGAACTCACTCGATAAAACTGATCCGCAACCTTCGGCATTATTTTCGCAGGTATAAACCCCCACTTACCCGTCACGCTTAAACTTACGTCATTTAAAGTCGTTAGAGATGCACCACCATGAGCAGCTAAAGTCTTCTGAAATAAAACTGCACCTGAATCAGTAGTTTTGCTAGCTACTTCTGCAGGTCTAAGTAATGGCTTAGCGCAAGCATTCAGAAAAAATAGACAGGAAACAATAAATAGATTTCTAAGGATTAACATAGAGGCTTTACTCAAATATATTTCAAAGAATCTTGCCACGCTTTTACTTATGGGGAAATTAGCCACACCATAACTATACTAATTGATTGATAAACTAGGTTTAAATGTCACCTCCCTAGTTTTTAACAAACATTAAGCTTTAGCTAATGCTTTAGCGGTAAATATAAAAGTACCAAAAGGGACTACTGAGGCAATGAAACCGAGCAAAGTTTTCACCATACCCAACTCACTTTTAAGAAAATGCCATAACAACAAACCAAAGAAAGCTAAAAACAAAATGCCGTGAATTGGCCCTATAATTCTTACTGCATCAGACATGTCAGCATAATATTTCAATGGCATTGCAACGAATAACAACAGCAATAAAGAAGACCCTTCAAACAAAGCAGTCCAGCGTAAAACAGTAAATTTATCTTTCATTTTTTCTCTCCCAAAAAATTGTTTTTTTATTATTTAAAGCAGTATATTTGAATGAAAGTTAATGAAATATGAATAGAGATAGATGGCTAATATTTTAAAAGACACCCCCTGCTTTTAACTACTTTTATTGATTAAATATAATCAGTGTTAATTAGATTGTTTTGTTTCTTTTACGATTAAACACCATCGTTTGCTTACTCAAATTGTCTTTATCGCCAATCCATGCATATAACAATAGCGCTGGTTCTAACTTAGAAACGGTAATGCGATGTGAATGCGCAGGTGGGTTAAAAATCATTGAGCCGGGAGAATAAACACCCTGATGATTTTCCGAAACAGAACCCGAAAGGCTGATATAGCTTTCAGTAATTCCATCATGCGCATGTGACGGATAAACACACGTCGGGGCAAATAAAACCACACCCAATATAACCTCGTTTGAAATGACAGGTCCATGAGGTCCACAGATCTCAGCATAAGCGTATTTATCATCTAGACCACGCGGTACTTTTTCATAACCATATTGCCAATTCAATTTATCTTGAATCGATTCAAACGATCTAATCACTGGTGCATGAAGCTGATTTTTACCTTCATCTAATGCGCGTTTAAGATGTTTAGTAACTGGTTTATCAGCAGTAACATCTGTCATGATTTCAGGATTAGCTTTCATCGTACGATTGATAGCTTCACGAACCAAACGTTGATGCGAACGAATGAGATTACTTCCGCCAGAATCGAGATGACGATAAAGCTCGTAACATTCCATGAGTAAATAACGCCACTCAGGAGAATCATTTAAGTGTTGTGAATTCATAATTAAACAGCCTGGTAATTGAGACTCAAACGACCTGTTAATGGTCTGTCACAGCAGTATTTTAAAGCACATGCTTTATTTAATAAGGCGATATTAGACCGATCGTCTAGTTAAATCAATAAACAGATTTATTTTTTAATAAAGCGAATGATTATCTATATTTATCATTACCTTATCATTGCTTTATTAGAAATAGTTAAGTAAACACCCCGCCACTTATTACAGAATAGTTTATGCATTGAATTTGAATTGGAATTGAGTTTTAATTTAAAGGATTACTTAGTAGCACCCTGACTAATCAAATAATCTCTTATTTTTAGTTTCTTCTTACGTTTCGTATAATCTAAAGGCGTTTTACCTGATTTAGTTCTGGCTTTAATATTCGCACCCAGCCTTACCAACAATTTCACAGCTTTTAGATTAGTACTGTCTACCGCATGGTGTAACGCGGTGTTGCCATATTTATCAGGTGTATTGATGTCCTCACCTAGACTGATGAGATGTTTGAGTATTTTTTCATTACCATTTTCACCCGCATAATGAATAAACTTCTTCTCCATATCTCCGTAACTTAAATTCTTATCAGCACCTTGACTCAATAAATAGAAAAATATATCTGTGTTTCCAAATATTACAGCCGTATGCAAAGGGCTATAACCCTTTTTAGTTTTATACTTAACATCCGCACCCTGTCCTATTAAATATTCAGCCACGTCTTGCCTATTTTCTTTTACCGCACTAAATAGTGGCGTACTACCGATAGAATTTATCTGATTTACATCCGCTCCATCACTCACCATTTGTTTAATAGTTTTAAGCGTTCTGCGTTGAGTCGCAAATGACAAATTAACCTTATGCGGCTTTAATTTAAAATCAGCCATAGAAGCCAGCAAGGTATTATCACTAGCAAAGATCTTACATTTTGGTGAAAACTTCTTAATGTATTTACTCTTATTACGAGCTTTATTACACATCCTCAATGCAGATTTCTTAGGGCCTTTCTTATCATAACTAGCATCACACAGGCCATAATATCCACGTGGATCAACCGTATAAGCAAAAGCCTTTCGCAGCGGTATTTTCAAATATGCACGAAACTTATTACGACATTCAGCACTACCCAGTATATCCATCGCTTTATCATGTAAAGCGATCGCCTCACTCTCAGACAACTTCTCCTTTGCGCTTGCAGTGACAAAGCCCAAGCTAAGGCAAACGCACAACGTTAATGATGTTGATAATGTTAAGAATGTTTTCATAAAAGACTTCTAGTTCCAGAGCCGTTATTTCAAGGCCGTTATTTCAGAGTTTACATTTTCAGATTTGTATATTGAAAAACCTAAGGAGTCGCGAAATAATCCCCTTAACTTAAAATCAGAATAGAACATGAGTCTGTATCTTAAAAGAGAAGTGAGGTAGTTTTTACAAACTTTTTACATATTAAAAGGCTCCCTCATTTTTTAAGCCTTTTTCACAGTTAAGTATTCATCGCAATGTTCTACTATCACTGCTCCGTCATACCAAGCAACTTGATTAAGCCAAAATATATTCGCTTAAGAACGAATCTTTGATTCTCTGTCTAAAGTTAGTTCCTGCTAAAATAATTAAAGTTGATTTAGCAGGTCAAACACTCTAATTTAGTTTGCCTATAAAATTAATTATTAATAAATTCTTGCATGCAATACATCTTTCGCGTAATCTAGGTGTTGAAGGTTTTGTAAAGCAGTCATTTATTGACTTATATTTAATCTACTTCTAGTAGTTTATTTGTCACCCTCTAAAATAGGGTTCTCTACAAACATGTTGTTCCTTATTTTACGATTTTCCTCTCGTAAATTATTACTTTTAATTATCGAGAGATTCTAAGTAATTGCTAGGGTGCAAATGTGTATGAGTGTGCAAGAATATAAATTTTTAACAAAACTTCTCTTTTGGAGTTGTTTCCTTTTTTTCATCCCATCAAATTCATATGCTGACGCTTCAAACTCGACAAGAATAGGAGTTTCTGTAGTGATTCAAAATGACAATTCTTGTTTATTTCAGTTTTCTACGCAAAACGAATTAGCTAGTCGAGATTATTCACGTCTTGATTCTATGACTTGCGATAATAGTCGACAGAATCCTAAAGAAGTGATTGCTAATGTCGAAAGTAAAAGAGTTTTAGACTCGGGATCGAGTTACACGCGGATTGTTTCAGTTGTTCAATAGTTTTTATGAATTTTCTACTCACCCTGCGGGTAGTCATTACTTCGTTTCAACACTCTCTGAGTTCGGCTGCCTCTTTAGATTATCTAAGAGTCAAAGAGTGGAGCTACTTTCCGTAAGGGAATGCTGAAGGAGGTCGAAGCGAAGTGCTGAATCTAAAAACATGATTTAACTACTTAAGTGACACCCCCACCTTTTAGCACCTTTTTAAAAAGATATAAAAAGGTGGAAGGTGTCCTATCGAATATTATTTACTAATTCTTCTACGATTACCTTTAACAAAAACGTCTCTCGCTCAATCGAAAGTCCTTTCTTATCGCTATTAGACATCACTGCTTCATTGTGCGTGATTGC
>CALISP010000312.1 GCA_938041705.1 uncultured Cocleimonas sp.
TGATGGTCAAACTATGCACGAAGATGAAGACATTCGTAATATGCCATTCCACTCTGGTGATACTTTAGTTGTTCATACTACATGGGAATCACTGGTAAGACTTGAATCAGATCCTGACTTTGTTGTAATTACAACTGAATATCCACGTGAAGAAACTCGACCACAAAAAGTTGGTTATGCAGCATTCTTTTTTGTTATTGCTCTTTCATTAGTGTTGTTCACTGATATTAAACTTTCCATAGCATTACTAACCGGTGCTATAGGCATGGTGTTATCTGGAGTATTGAATATTGATGAAGCCTATCGCGCTGTATCCTGGAAAACAGTCTTTCTACTTGCCAGTTTAATTCCTCTTGGTATGGCTGTTGAGCAAAGTGGAACGGCTAAATGGATTGCGGAACAAACGCTATCTGTTGTTGGAGACATGCCAATCTGGGTTATACAAGCAGCTGTTGCTATTTTAGCGACTTTCTTTACTCTTGTTATGTCTAATGTAGGAGCAACGGTTTTGCTAGTTCCACTAGCTGTAAACATTGCCGTAGGGGTTGGTGCAGATCCTGCCGTCTTTGCTTTAACCGTAGCGATTGCTACATCAAATTCCTTCCTTATACCTACCCATCAGGTGAATGCCTTAATTATGGGGCCTGGGGGTTATCGTGTGCCTGATTTCATGAGAGCTGGTGGTATAATGACAATACTTTTCCTAGTCGTTATGATTGCCACGATGAACCTTATTTTTTAAAAAAATAATTTAAGCTAATCTTAAAATATCATTCTGAAGAAACATCTATTCATCAAATACTGTCCATATTTGTTTACAATATAAACGCTTTATTTAATAAGAAAAACTTATTAGCACACTATGAAAAACTATTTATGGACCGTCAATCATGATTGACAATAGGTATAAAGCTTAGGTTCAGCTCACCAGCAATAAAATGTATTAATAATAAATTTAATAAAATTCATATACGACCTATGCTCAGAAACCCAGTAAATAGAACAATCGAAGAAATTATTATTATATCTTCTGCTATTACGATGGCTGTTAGTATCATTCCATTTGCAATTTATCGTTACTTAAATGGACAATATGTAGCAGCTCTCTTTGAAATTTTAAGTGTAGCAATAATGTGTGTTATTGGTGTTTATGTTTGGAAAACAAGAAACACAAGAGTAATGAGTATAGCTACCTCGGTTTTTATGCTGGTAGGTCTTGTTGTATTTAACTATATTTTAAGTACGTCTATATTGTTTTGGATTTATCCAATCATAATGAGTGTATATTTTCTCAATTCTTTAAAGGTATCGGTATTACTAGTTACTCCCGCTGCTATTGCACTACTTCCAGTACTTATCCAAGAAAAAACTTTGATTGAAGTAATTAGCATTGTTGTTACTTTAATAATTTGCCAGTTATTTGGGTTCATACTATCAAGTAAAATAAGACAACAATATACAATGATGGAAAGTCTTGTTAATCAAGATGGTTTAACAGGAGCATTGAATAGACGTGCCTTTGATGAGAGAGTACATTTTATTCATAGTTTTTCAATTAGACATAAGAAAAAGCAAGAGTCTGTCTCATCAATTATTCTTTTTGATATTGATAATTTCAAAGAAATTAACGATAAACATGGCCATCAAGAAGGAGATCAAATTTTAATAAATCTAACTAAACTTTTTAAAATAAGTATTCGTGGAAGTGATCAATTCTATCGTTATGGTGGAGAAGAATTTGTTGTTATCGTTAATGGTGCGGATACCTTCAAAGCCACAGCATTGGCAGAAAAACTTCGTAAAATTCTTGAAGGATCCCAAATAAGTAATGAAACAAGAGTGACTGCATCATTTGGTGTCGCTGAGTTACAAACCTTTGAAAGTCCAACACGTTGGATTAATAGAGCGGATGAAGCAATGTATAGAGCAAAAAGAGCGGGTAAAAATAAAGTATGTATTGCTAATTCTGAAACTAAGTTTCCACAAGAATCTAAATTAAATACAGTTCAAGCTTAAGCATTTATATGCATTAATAGTGCTTTTACTTTGATCTCACTTGTTGATCTTTCTTAAATGCTTGTTTTACATCCCTATGCTTTTTAGCAAAGTTTGTTACATCACCACCAATATGTTCTTCACCGCGTTGAATAGCTAATTCCATTTGTTTTTGTCTTTCAATATAACGCTGCTTTTGGACTTCACTCGTTTCATCATGACAATGATGACAACTAACCCCATGTAAAAAGTTATCATGGTCTTTATCATCTTCTGTAATAGGCATACGACAGGCATGACATTGATCGTAAGAGCCTTTTTCTAGATCATGATTCACTGATACGCGATTATCAAAAACAAAACACTCACCTTCCCATAGTGAGTTATCAGCAGGAACCTCTTCCAAATACTTTAAGATGCCTCCTTCTAAATGATAAACCTCATCAAACCCTTGGCTCTTTAAATAAGCCGTAGATTTTTCACAACGTATTCCGCCAGTACAGAACATAGCTATTTTTTTATGTTTTTTAGGATCTAGATTTTGTTCTGCATATTTTGGAAACTCTCTAAACGTTTCTGTAGATGGGTTGATCGCGTCTTTAAAAGTCCCTATTTCAATTTCATACTCGTTTCGTGTATCAATTAATAAAACGTCTGGGTCTGAAATCAGATCATTCCATTCAGAAGGTTTTACATAAGTACCAACAATATGATTGGGGTCGATAGTATCTATACCCATGGTGACAATCTCTTTTTTTAGTTTAACCCGAGTCCGATAGAAAGGAATTTCAGTATCATAAGATTCCTTCGTATTAACTTTGATTAAACGTGGATCATTTCTTAACCATGTCAGGACAGAATCAACACCTTCCCGTGTTCCAGCAATCGTTCCATTAATTCCTTCTTTCGCAAGAAGTAAAGTGCCTTTAACGTCGTTTGATTCCATTATTTTATGCAAAGGATCACGCAGGCTTTCATAGTCTTCTAATATTACAAAATGATAAAGAGCACAAACAACAAATTTCGGTAATGTTTTATACATCGTATTTTAAGATCAATATATTTTGGTAAATAACTTATTGCAATTCTACGGCATACTTTTTTAAGGTATCCAACGGAATAATTTCTAATGCTCGTTGATGAGTTCGATCTAAATAAACCAAGGGAGCTGCACCACTCTCATAGGCTTCATACCAACGTCCTGCACATAAACACCATGCATCACCTGCTTTTAAACCTGCAAAGCCGTATTGTGGTGCAGGTGAACTTAAATCATTACCTTTAGCCTTTGAGAAATCTAAAAATAATTGTGTAATTTCAGCGCAGACCGTATGTGAACCCATATCTTCATTACAAGTATTACAATAGCTATCACGGTAATATCCTGTCATTGGCATATCACCACACATCTCTAGGGGATCGCCATAAACATTGATTGATTCATCTTTTTTCATAATTTAATTCTCAAGTAGATCGAGACATAATAAAGTAATTAAAAAATATTAATAAAGGACTCTCCCTTGCTTTTAATATTATTTTTTAGAAAGTAATAATTGTTATCTTCTTGCTTTAAAAAAATCCTTAAGTAACTGACTACATTCAACTTGCATAATTCCTGCAGTAACTGCAACTTTATGATAATGAAATTCCTGCTGGAATACATCTATCACACTTCCTGCAACACCCGTTCGATGCTCTGAAGCACCATATACAAGATTACCTATACGTGCATGAATCATCGCGCCAGCACACATAGTACAAGGCTCTAAGGTGACATACAGTGTAGTTTCAGGCAATCGATAATTTTCAAGAATCTTACCTGCTGCACGTATTGCCATAATCTCTGCATGAGCTGTTGGATCATGAAACTCTATAGGACGATTCCATCCTTCGGATATAAGAGAATCATCCTTAACCAACACTGCGCCAACAGGTACCTCACCTTCGTCCTGAGAACGCTTCGCCAGCATCAAAGCATGAGACATCCATTTCTGATGTATTTCGTCATTAGTGTTAGAAGTATTATCATTAAATGACACTCCCCCACTTTTAGACTGTTTCTTTGTCATTTCTATAAACTACTAGACACTGAAATATCTAATATTATTTTCAGAACACATTATTCCCATTCAATCGTTGCTGGTGGTTTCCCAGATATGTCATAGGTTACTCTGGATACATTTTCGATTTCATTAATTATTCTATTAGATACCAAACCAAGAAAATCATATGGCAAATGTGCCCAACGTGCAGTCATAAAATCAATAGTTTCTACGGCACGTAATGCAATCACATAATCATAACGACGGCCATCACCCGTAACCCCTACTGATTTAACAGGCAAGAATACTGCGAATGCTTGAGAAGTTTTATGATACAAATCGTGCTTATATAATTCTTCGATAAATATATTATCCGCAAGACGTAAAATATCAGCGTATTGTTTTTTAACTTCACCTAAAATTCGAACACCTAAACCAGGTCCTGGAAAAGGATGGCGCTGTACCATTTCGGGAGGTAACCCAAGTTCGATACCAATTGTTCGAACTTCGTCTTTAAACAATTCACGTAATGGTTCAACTAAACCAAGCTTCATATCTTCTGGCAAACCACCCACATTATGGTGCGATTTAATTAAATGTGCTTTACCCGTTTTACTACCTGCTGATTCAATCACGTCAGGATAAATTGTTCCTTGTGCTAACCATTTTGCATTTGTTAATTTTTCTGATTCTTCATCAAAAATTTCCACAAACAAATTACCAATTATTTTGCGTTTCTCTTCTGGGTCAGTCTTTCCTACAAGCGATTTTAAGTATCGAACTTCAGCATCCACACGAATGACTTTAACACCCATGTTCTCCGCGAACATTGCCATGACTTGATCGCCTTCATTTAGACGTAATAAACCGGTATCAACAAAAACACAGGTTAACTGCTTACCAATTGCTTTGTGTAGCATCGCAGCAACAACTGAAGAATCTACGCCACCCGATAAGCCAAGGATAACTTCTTCATCACCTACCTGCTTTCGTACATTGTTAATACTATCGTCGATAATATTCGTAGGAGTCCACAACTTTGCACAACCACTTATTTCACAAGCAAAGCGTTCAAGAATGACACCCCCCTGCTTTGTATGGGTTACCTCAGGATGAAACTGAATACCATAAAATTGTTTATCTTCATTTGCAATACCTGCGATAGGTGCATTTTCAGTGCTCGCCATGAGTTTAAATGAATCAGGTATATCAACAACATGATCACCATGTGACATCCATACATCTAATAGTCCATGTCCTTCTTCATTAACTTCATCTTGAATATCTTTAAATAGGTTTGTATGACCACGAGCACGAACCTGCGCGTAACCATATTCTTGATGATCAGCTCGTTCAACCTTTCCACCAAAATGTATCGCCATGGTTTGCATGCCGTAACAAATACCTAAAACAGGTACGCCTAGATCATATACAACCGATGGCGCAACAGGAGGGTTGGTCCCGATCGTTGATTCTGGTCCACCTGAAAGAATAATTCCCTTAGCCCCAAAATCTATAACTTCTTGATCAGTAACATCCCAGGGGTAAATTTCACAGTAAACACCAACTTCTCTAATACGACGAGCGATTAATTGAGTATATTGTGCACCAAAGTCGAGAATTAAAATGCGATCTGTGTGGATGTTGTTTGACATGTTTTTATCTTTTTAGGTTTACTTTAAATTAAAGACAGAATCATTCTGCTTGTCGGCGTTTTATTACAGTACAAAGCGGAATGTCTGAACCTACCTTTTAATAACAAAAGGTAAGCGATTATTATCCAACGTCGTAATCGAGCATGTAAGACGATAAGCAGAATCTTTATGAATGGTAGTTTGGGGCTTCCTTAGTGATAATCACATCATGTACATGAGATTCTTTCATTCCTGCCCCCGTAATTCTAACAAAATCAGGTTTACTGCGCATTTCTTCAATATCTTTACAGCCGACATAACCCATACTTGAACGAATACCACCATTTAACTGGTGAATAATTGGGGATAGTTTACCTTTGTAAGGTACTTGTCCTTCTATTCCTTCGGGTACTAATTTATCTGCTGCATTTGTAGACTCTTGAAAGTAACGATCACTAGAACCATCTGCCATAGCGCCTAAAGAACCCATACCACGATATGACTTATATGAGCGACCTTGATATATAAGAGTATCACCCGGTGCCTCATCTGTGCCTGCAAACATACTACCTAGCATTACGCAATTAGCACCTGCGGCAATAGCTTTAGCAATATCACCAGAATAACGAATACCGCCATCTGCAATTAAAGGAATTCCTTTATCTTTAAGTGCATCTGCTACATTCATAATTGCGGATATTTGAGGAACTCCGACTCCAGCAACCATACGAGTAGTACATATAGAACCTGGACCTATACCCACTTTAACAGCATCGGCACCAGCATCCACAAGCGCTAATGCCGCTTCAGCTGTTGCAATATTTCCACCTATCACTTGTACATCAGGATAAGTATCTTTTACCCACTTCACGCGATCTAATACACCTTGTGAATGACCATGCGCTGTATCAACAATAATCACATCAGCACCTGCATTAACAAGTGCTTCAACTCGTTGCTCTGTGTTATGGCCTGTGCCTACCGCTGCGCCAACACGTAAACTGCCGTGTCGATCTTTACAAGCATTAGGAAAGTCTGTTGATTGTTGAATATCTTTTACAGTAATCAAACCACGAAGTTTAAATTGCTCATTAATTACTAAAACTTTTTCTATACGGTTTTCATGTAAAAGCTTTTTAATTTCACCTTTACTTGCGCCTTCATAAACCGTAATCAACTTTTCTTTCGGGGTCATAATTGATGATACTGGTTGATCGTGTTCTTTTACAAACCGTAAGTCACGGCTCGTTACAATGCCAACCAAATCATCGCCATTTTCAACGACAGGAACGCCTGAAATTCGATGTTTAGCAGTTAATTCCATTACTTCTGCAATTGATGTATTCGCAGATGTCGTAATTGGATCTTTAATAATGCCATTTTCAAAGCGTTTTACTGAAGAGATTATTCTAGCTTGCTCAGCAATCGTCATATTTTTATGTACGATACCTAAGCCACCTTCTTGCGCAATGGCGATAGCTAACTTAGCTTCAGTTACAGTATCCATGGCTGCTGAAAGCAAAGGAATGTTTAAAGTGATTTTTTTAGTTAATGACGTTTTAAGATCTACATCAGTAGGTAAAACCGTAGAGTGCGCTGGCACCAATAAAACATCATCAAAGGTGAGTGCTTCTTCTAGTATTCTCATTTGTTATTCCAATTTTTTAGATAGTTTAGATCTACTGACTTCATTAGATATAAAGTCAGGGGGTTAAATCGTATGTTATCTATTCAAAAAAAAAGCTAAATATGCCATTGGCACTTTAGAAAGTATAACCCACCATTATAAACATACGCTTATATTAGGTAAACTATAAAGCTTGTAAAAACACTTTTTTTGGGAAAATAAACTAATTGATCAAAAGCGCGAAACACCCCATACTAGGTATGTTTGTCAGGTTAATTTATGACTACAATAACTCAATAATGATAATAAAATTTTATACATTAATTAAGGAGTGATACATGAAATTTAAGTTTTTACTAGCTACACTACTGCTAGCCTTATCGACTGGTGCAATGGCTGAATCAGCACAAGATGCTATTAAAGCCGCTAAAGCCGCACAAAAAGAAGCCAGCTCCTTGGGCTTTGAATGGCGCGATATGGGTAAAACTATTAAAAAAGCAGAAGCCGCTGCGAAAGAAGGCAAAGATAAAAAAGCAATCAAACTCGCTAATAAAATAACGGGGCAGATAGCCATGATTAGAAAACAAGCAGAACTAGGTAAGACTGCTGGCCCTACTTTCTAATTGAATAGTAAAATTAAAAAAGCCGCGAATATCGCGGCTTTTTTTTGCATAAATTAAATACCATTAAATTTACTTAGTTAGCAGGAAAATCTAAACCTGTCTTATCTGATAAACAATCTCCAATTTCAGCTGTAATTAAAGTGTAGTATTCGGCCATATTTCTTTGCATTTTTTCTTTACCCGCTTTAGTTGATACTTCCATATTAGGCATTTCAAATGACGAAGAATCAGCACAATAAGCATAATGTTCTTTAACATCTTCTTTGCACTTATTATTACTTTCGCACATATCAATCCAGACTTTCATTGATTCATCAGACTTTAATGAATTACCACCTTGGAAGCTATTGTAAGCAAAAAATGCTAGAACTAAGGCTAATAAAACAATGACTACAATTTTCATAAACTCACTCTTTGTATAAACTTATTTTTATTTGAAGTTAAATAAAATAACTAATCAGTTAATCCTAGAACATCTTGAGTCAAACTAACAAAGTTAATAGATGAAGTGTATCAATAAACTTAAATAATAAATTACAACTTGTAATACAAACTTACATCAAAGAAATAATGTATCTGGTCTAATAAAAAATACAGGTATTTAAGTCTTACAACAGTATACTTATTAACTAATGGAAAACTCTAACCGTACAATAATCTCAGTGGGTGAGCTCAATGCCGAAGTCAACCAACAATTAAACCAAGGTTTTCCCTTGCTTTGGGTGGAAGGAGAGATTTCAAATTTGGTACGTCCTTCTTCTGGACACTTATACTTCACTCTCAAAGACAGTAAATCACAAATTCGATCAGCTATGTTTCGTAATCGAAATATGAAACTCAACATCAAACCAGAAAATGGTATGAAAGTATTAGTGAGAGGACGCGTAGGTTTATACGAGCCGCGCGGCGAATATCAATTCATTGCAGAACACATGGAAGATGCTGGTGTAGGCCAGCTACAAAAACAATTTGAACTACTTAAACAAAAGCTCTCTACAGCCGGGTTATTTGATGAAAAATATAAAAAAGAATTACCTGAGTATCCTAAACGGATAGCAATAATTACATCACCTACAGGAGCGGCGATTCGTGACATACTGAATGTATTAAATAGACGCAGCCCACAAACACCCGTTTTAATTTATCCTGTTGCAGTACAAGGCGAAGCATCAAAAACAGAAATAGAGACCGCTATTATGCGTGCTGACCTAGATAAAAAATGCGATCTCATTATCCTTGCTCGTGGCGGTGGTTCTATTGAAGACCTATGGTCATTCAATGAAGAAAATGTAGCCAAAGCAATCTACAATGCGAACACTCCAATTATTTCAGGAGTCGGGCATGAAATAGACTTTACAATAGCTGATTTTGTATCAGATTTGCGTGCACCAACACCTTCTGCTGCAGCTGAACTTGCTACACCAGACAGAGAACAACTACTTACCGAAACAGTCCAGACAAAACTTTGGTTAGAACAAACCATAAAACGATCAATCAAACAAAAGAAGCAGGATTTAGATTGGCTGGAATCACGTCTATTATTGCAGAAACCCGCAAATAAAATTCAACAACAGTCACAACGGTTAGACGAATTAGATAATCGCCTTAAATCTCTAGTTCTGAAAATATTTGATAAAAAACAACTACAACTTGATTCTTTGGGTTCACGATTACATTCAAATTTACCGCAACGTAAAATAGCAGAACATTCTCAAAGATTAACTCACATCAATATAAGATTAAATGAAGTTATCAAGAATAACTTACGCAATAAACAATCCATTTTTTATATAAATATTGCAAAACTTGATGCTATAAGTCCTTTAAAAACATTAGATAGAGGATATGCAATTATTAAAGATAAACAATCTGGAAAATTAATAACGACAGTTACGCAAGCTGAATCAAACAACGCTATTTTAATCAAGCTAAAGGATGGCGAGTTAAACGCCAAAGTAGATCCTTAATTTGAAACTTAGCCTTTGTCCTTGCTCCTCAAATAAACCATACAACTTATGCTGTAGGCGTTTCCATAATGGTAATATTCATCCCTTAACAGCGGAAGCTTTAATGCGCTCACGTTACAGCGCATATGTTAAAAATAATACCCAATACATTTATCGTACTTGGGATGAAAACACACGCCCTTCTTTAAAAGTATTACGTGAAGAAAGTTCTCAGAGCTTTACCTGTTTGCAAATAATGAATACTACAAAAGGTAATCAAGATGATGAAACTGGGACAGTAGAATTTATTGCTAGTTATACCCTAAGCACTGATGACATACATGAAATACATCAACATCATGAAAATAGTTACTTTATAAAAAGAAATAACCGTTGGCTGTATGTAAATGAAAAAAGTAAAATCGACGTAAATAAAATTAAAACAAACTTAATGAGATAGGAAAGATAATCAAATGTATGGCTTAGAGTCAGTAAATATCCAATGTCCTTTTTGTTGGGAAACTTTCGAAGTAATTGCAGATTGCTCTGTGGAATCCCAAGAATATGTTGAAGATTGCGAGGTCTGTTGTCGGCCGATTGAAATGAAAGTTGAAATAAACGAAGAAGGTTTACCAAATATTGAAGTTAGTAGAGAAAACTAATTTCAATAATGCACAGATAAATGACACCCCCCTACTTTTGCTTGTTTTCCCTATTTTACCCTGTCGATTATGATAATCTTCATTTGAATAATAATAAATGCTGAGTTTCATTACTCGTTTACGTCATTAATAATGGGGAGCTGAATTGCAATGTCAGCAGATTCAATAAGAACAAACAATAATATCAATCAAAACCGTCCTTGGTTTTGGATTCCAAGTTTATATTTCACTGAAGGCTTACCTTATTTTGCAATCGTTATCCTCTCAACTTTTATGTATAAAAGTTTTGGTTTAAGTAATACCGACATTGCTTTTTACACCGCCTGGTTTTACCTACCTTGGGTTATAAAACCATTATGGAGTCCGTTTGTTGATATCTACCGAAGCAAACGCTTTTGGATAATTGCTATGCAGCTATCATTAGGTGCAGGTTTTGCTGGTTTGGCTTTGTTGCTTCCTTTAGCTGATTATTTACGCTATTCCTTAGTTTTATTTTGGTTATTAGCCTTTAGTTCAGCTACTCATGATATCGCGGCAGATGGTTATTATTTACAAGTACTCAATAACGGACAACAATCATTTTTTGTAGGAATTCGTTCAACTTTCTATCGCATTGCGATGATTACAGGGCAAGGTCTAATCGTAATTCTAGCAGGCAAGTTAGAGAATATTTACGATGTTAAAACGGCTTGGCAATTAACCATGGCTTTAATTTCAATACTCTTAATTATGATAGCAATTTATCACGCCTTTGTATTACCAAGAGAATCCTCTCAACAAACAGTATTAACTAAAGTATCTCCATTTAAAGGCTATACAGAAGTTTTGAAAAGTTTCTTTAAACGTGAGCATATTTTAATCTATATTGCTTTTATATTGCTGTATCGACTTGGAGAAGCCCAACTCGGAAAAATAGCAGGTCTATTTATGCTTGACGATCGAATAGAAGGTGGACTCGGATTAAGTACCGAAGCCGTAGGTTTTATTTATGGCACAGTAGGCGTTTCAGCACTTGTTATAGGCGGAATTATAGGAGGTATATTAGTTTCTAGACATGGATTGAAATTTTGGGTTTGGTGGATGGCTTTAGCGATTAATCTTCCTGATATTGGATATATTTATATGGCTATACATCAACCAGAATCTTCCGTGGTTATATATAGTTTAGTTGGCATTGAGCAATTTGGATACGGCTTTGGGTTCACTGCATTTATGATGTATTTAATCTATATTGCTGATGGCCATTTTAAAACCGCTCACTATGCAATTGCCACAGGATTTATGGCAGCTGGAATGATGATTCCTGGAATGTTTAGCGGTTGGATTCAAGAACAATTGGGATATAGCAATTTCTTTATCTGGGTAACTATAGCGACGATACCCGCATTTATAATTATCGCCTTTATACCCTTAGATAAGGAATTTGGAAAGCTTAAACGTAAAGCTGTTTAATTATGGGTAACAATTGAAACAACCTGCTAGATACAGCTTATTAAGGACACCCCCCTACTTTTGGCATATTCTTATTTCTTTATGTTCGATTATTGCTTGCTTGTAAAGTTCACAGATAGAATATTAGATTGCAAATTGCCTGCATAACTCAAATCATAATTATTCCTGAGAAAAGTAATCGCGCTTTTAGATGCATCTTCTTCAATCATTGTTAGGGCTTGGTGCGCATCAAAGTAAGCAATTAAAAAGCATAAAGTGAAGTTAATTTTAATTAACGGATTACGACTATCATAGTCGACCATATACTCACTTTTAACATAATCTACTGCATGAGCGATAAATTTAGGTTCACTAATATCTCGATTAGTGCATGTCATTGTCGCAGCTAATTCTATAAGCTTTTCTTTTTGAGTATCATTCGGAAAGGGATTGCTTTGAGTTATTACTTCCCAAGCAACCTTCATAGATTCATAAGCCTCGTCGGCCCATTGTTTAGTGTTTTGTGGATATTCTTTCATAATTAATATTTTTAGATAAAAATGACAATTTTGGGTGGGTACTTAATACGTTTATTAATTATATCTGCTTAATCAAATAAAAATAATATTAAAAGCCATCTATCAGGTTTTTAAACCCTATACCGTTTTTTAATATATTATTTTCTATAAATATCTTTCATAAAAACAATATGACTAATTTATCAAATAATAATAACAATAATACTTCTCTAAATAATGATAATTTCACTGTTCATTTTGATAACAAAATCAAAAAAGTAGATTATTTACAGAACTTTATTGAAAACTCCAACACGTCCGAAGTTAAGGGAATAACACTTTTTCTTGGCTCTGATTATATGAGTGATTTATCCCCACTTGATCATTATCTAAAAACTATAGACATTCCTATTTCAGGCGCTGTCTTTCCAGAAATTATTTATGATAATAAGTTTTATAAAGACGCTGCAATAATTATAGCGTGGAAGTCTGACATTAAAGTTAAAACGTTTAATGATATTAGTAACCATAAATCTGAATTGTATGATGAAGCTATACCTGCAGAAGAAACAACGCAGAATGACAATAGCAGTTGTCTGATTTTCGTAGACTCTAGAACAGGTTCTGCTGAAGAAGCTTTAGATGCTTTATATTATAGAAGTGACAATGAGTATCAATATGCTGGAGCTGGAGCTGGATATCTTGGTGATGAGCAATTACCCTGTATTATTAGTAACGATGGTATAGCAGGAGATGCTTTGCAAACCGTCAGATTATCAATAAAACAAAAGAATAAAGTAACTTATGGATGGACCCCAATATCTGGCCCACACTTAGTTACTTCTTCTACTAAAAACAAAGTCAGTACATTGGATTATTTACCAATGGCAGAACAGTACAGAAATTTAATAGCCAAAAATGTTACTGAAGATATAACAGAGCTTAGTCTTAATGATTTATTTGCAAAATATCCTTTAGGTATCCATCACTATGGTGAGGATATGATCGTAAGAGATCCCTATGGCTTCGAAGAAGGCACTATAGAATTCTTCGGTGAAGTACCTGAATTTTCTAATGTATATATCCTATCAGGAGAAGCAGACCAATTAATTAAAGATGTAGAAATAAGTTTGCAACAGTTCGTTAAAGAAACCCAAGAAGAAAACTCCTTATCAATATTATTTACCTGTATTGGTCGAAGAAGCCTTATGGGTGATAAAAGTGATGATGAATTAAACGTTATTTCAAATACCTTAAACTCTAAACAACCAATTATTGGTACGAGCTCATTCGGTGAAATAGCCACAAATCAAGAAGGATTAGTTAGATTCCATGCGCTTTCGCATGTGTTATCTAAAGTCTACTAATGAATTCGAATACATTAGATCCTTATAACCTATTTTCTCTTCAGCATGAATTAATACTGGCCATAGGTACATTTAACAATAGTGAAGAGCTATTTAGAAAATTTTCCCTGCGAGCCATTAAGACCTTAAACCTAAAACGCATTCATATTATTCAAAGCGAAAATTTAGATTTAGAAGTCAATAACAACTATTTTTCTATTCCACCTTCTTCCATAGACTTTATTCAAGAAAATAATGGTCTAGTGCGATATAGATATTCAATTACGCCGTCTGAGACCAGATTTATTGAAGAGATAAAGTGTAAAAGAGCTTACATTTATTGTTTTGCCGTTAAAGACCTAGGTTATATGTTTTTCGAAAGAAGAGTAAAACCTTTTGAAGCCAGTTTAATACAAGCTTTAGTAACACCAATTTCTCGTTTTGCAATGTCGTATGCTAATAAACAACAGTTATTGTTGAATATTAAACAGAAAGAGACTATTGAGAATATTTCTCAAAATTTAGAGCAAGATAAATTAAAATTTGAAACCATCTTAGGTGCAATTAACGATGGTGTAATAGCGATTAATAATAAAAAAAGAATTTTCTACGCTAATAAATCTGCGCACAAATTCATGAATATTGAAGATGGTATTTCATCATTAGATCGGAAATACTATGAATATTTTCGTTTGTCTAACTTAGATGATGATGTTGATATTACACGAGAACTTGAACTTCTTGCTATTCAAGAAAAAAAATGGGCTCCTGACAAACCAGTAAGATTTAAAGCAAATAACGCTCCATCAATAATTTGTGAAATAAACGTTCAAGAAATACGTGACCAAAGATGGAACGCTAAACCTAGCGACCATTATCATGTCATTACCTTCCACGATATAACCGAAGCACACAAAATGGAACAAGTGCTTGCTTGGCAAGCTCTACATGATCCATTAACCGAAATCTTAAATAGAGCAGGGTTTGATAGACAATTTGATTTTGAAGTTGAAAATAATACTACTGAACATCATGCTTTAATCTACATGGATTTAGATCGTTTCAAACATGTAAATGATATCGGTGGGCATCTCGCAGGTGACAAGGTACTCAAACAAGTATCCGATCTTATGCAACAAGAGATAAGAGATACAGATATTTTAGCAAGAATTGGAGGTGATGAATTTTGTATCCTGGCAAAAAAATGTGACCTCAAATATGCAAAAGATTTAGCAGATAGAATTCTTGAAAAAATCATGAGATTCCGACTTCAATGGAAAGAAAATATATTTTCGATTGGTGTAAGCATAGGTGTATCTGAAATTAGACCCATTGATAATGATGCTAATACAGTGTTTTTTAGAGCAGATGAAGCCTGTATGCGTTCGAAGCAGAATGGTAGAAATCAAGTATCTCTTGCACATCAGTTTTCTGACGATAAACTTTACGAAGACAAAATCAATTACATTAGTTATATCAATAAATCTTTATCAACAGATGAAAATGACTTCAAATTCGTACTTTATCAACAAAAGATAAAATCGATGTCAGAAAAAGAAAAGGATCATGTGGAAATTTTATTACGCATGAACTATCAGAATAAGATTATACAACCAAATGCATTTTTACCTACTGCTGAACGTTATGGGAAGATTTCTGCAATTGATTTGTGGGTTGTCCAAAATGCTTTTGAATACATAAAAAAGAACAAGGATATGGACGTAAATGTTAACTTATCGGGTAATACCCTTAGCGATGATAAGGCAATGGAACAGCTCTATACGTTAATACAGCAACACCCTGTTGAAGCTAAAAGTTTATGCTTAGAAATAACGGAAACATCTGCAATTACTAACCTTTCTAAATGCATTAGCTTTATGGAAAAGACGAGAGAGTTAGGAGTAACTTTCGCATTAGATGATTTTGGTACAGGGTTATCTTCTTTTGGAAACTTAAAGAATTTACCCGTCAAATACTTGAAAATTGATGGGTCGTTTATAAAGGACATTTGTGAAAACAAAATTGATCAGATTGTCGTTAAATCTATCAATGAGGCAGCTAAAGCCATGAACATCATGACTGTTGCTGAGTATGTTGAAAATCAATCAATACTAGATACCATTTCTAGTATCGGTATTGATTTTGCTCAAGGATATCATTTAAATAAACCAGAAATATTACAACTTCATTAGTCAGAATGAAGACTGACTATATTTCTGAGATAAATTTAGACACCCCCCTACTTTACAGCTAATTGTTATTAAGCATATTTAGCAGTTGCAAACACTATCGCTTTTTCTAATCTCTCAAGACTTCGTTTTTTACCTACTAGGTTTAAAGTCACATCAAGTGAAGGAGACATTGCTGTGCCAGTAACGGCAACGCGAAGTGCTGGCCCTACTTTTCCCATGCCTAATTCTAATTCTTCACAGGTTGCTGTTATTACAGCTTCAATTGATTCTGTATTCCAATCTTCAACTGACTCAAATTTATCTAACAAGTTCTGTAAAATACTAGGTGTGGCGGTTTTGAAGTTTTTCTTAGCAGCATTTTCATCGTACTCGGAAAAATCTTCATAGTAATAACGAATTGATGCTGCTAATTCTTTCAATGTTTTAGCACGATCTCTATGACCTTCAATTACATCTGTAATTAAAGGAGCATCTGGGTTGTTATAAATATCAATATTCTGATTATCAAGATGCCATTGTAAATGCGCAGCTAGTTCATCTGCTGGTAACGTTTTAATATATTGTTCATTCACCCAAATCAACTTTTTAGTATTAAATGTTGATGCTGCTACATTGACGTTTTCGAGTTTAAATAACTCAATCATTTCTTCACGATTGAATATTTCTTGTTCCTCATGAGACCAACCTAAACGTAGTAAATAGTTTAGTAAGGCTTGTGGAATAAAACCATCATCACGATATTGCATAACACCGACTGCACCATGACGTTTTGATAAGCGTTTACCATCATCACCTAAA
>CALISP010000313.1 GCA_938041705.1 uncultured Cocleimonas sp.
TATAATGATGAGCAGTTTAAAATTGCTAAAGCTGTAAATTACGATTACGTTAAATTTACCGATATTATTTCAAGTGCTTTAGGGAAAAGAGTAGAGCAACCAGATGAAAAAACTCTGCGTTTATTAATTGCCATGTGTAAATATGCAAATGATAGAAGTGTATATGTTTATGATGCTTTGTGGCATTTGCAGAAAATTCGTAAAGGTGGTCGAAAATGCATGACTCGTGCTGAATACAATAATTATTCAACACCTTCAAGGGATCGGCGTTTAAAGTCGTTTTTTAATGCAGTGAAAAACCATCATGAAAAAAATCAGAAATTTAAGCATTGGACTCAACCGCAAAGATGGGCGAAGGCTTTGTTTTCTGCTAAAGAACCTAGACCTAAAGAAGTTGCTGACTTAAATAGTTTTTGTCAGGTTCAAATGAGCTTTGGTTCAGAATATTATATTCCTTTGAGAGAATTAAGACAGAACCTATCGGCTGGTAAAGTAGTTTCAGATCCTCATGCCCCTTTAGAATTCCGTTGGGGTGCACAGCTTTCACCTTACAAGCCAGTATGTAAGACTTACTGATTTAAATAAGGATTATCAACAATTTTATATTTGCTGAAAGTAACTTTGTCTGATTATTTGATCAATTACTTTGGATTTTGGTTATAATTTAAACAATTATAAAAATAGACAGTTTCTTACTATGGCTTTATTACCTATTATTCTCGCTGCTGGTCAAGGTACGCGGATGAATTCTTCACTCCCTAAAGTATTACATACCATCGGTGGTAAGCCGATGTTGCAGCACGTCATAGATAGTTGCCAGCAATTAGATCCTAAATTAATTGGTATAATAGTAGGTCATGGGGCTGATAAGGTTAAAGGTAGTATTGAAGTAGAAAATCCTAGTTGGGTATCCCAAGCCCAACAGAAAGGAACTGGTCATGCAGTATTACAGGCTGTAGATTTGATGCTAGATAATGATGTTGTAATCATTGCATATGGTGATGTTCCTCTTATAAAAACTGATACCTTGAAAAAGCTAGCTCAAAAATTAGACACGGCGGTATTATCTGTTTTAACAACAATATTAGATAAGCCTTTTGGTTATGGAAGAATTATTCGAGATGATTCATCTACTATTCAGTGTATTGTTGAAGAAAAAGATGCAAGTGATAAAGAAAAAGAGATAGCTGAGGTTAATACTGGTTTTATTGCAGCAAAAGGTGAGGATTTGAAGCGTTGGTTAAGTCAAATCAAACCTAATAATGCTCAAGGCGAATATTACTTAACAGATTGTATTGCCATGGCTGTTGCTGAAGGTGGTGCTGTTGAATCTGTAATATGTGAGAACCATCTTGAGGTTGAGGGTGTAAATGACCGAACTCAACAGGCTAAATTAGAACGCGCTTATCAAAATAAGCAAGCTGAAAAATTAATGTTATCTGGTGTTACTTTGGCTGACCCTGCTAGATTGGATATCAGAGGGAAATTAACTGCTGGTAAGGACGTTTTTATAGATATAAATACTGTGTTCATTGGTGATGTTTCTTTAGGCGATAATGTCATTATTCAGCCTGGTTGTGTTATAGAAAATACAAAAATTGCTGATAATACTATTGTAAAAACAAACTCTGTTGTTGAATCAGCTCTGATCGGGAGCTCTTGTGAAATAGGACCATTTGCTAGAATTCGTCCAGGAACTATTCTCAATGATGAGGCTAAAGTTGGTAATTTCGTAGAAGTAAAGAAATCTACAATCGGGCAAGGTAGCAAAATTAGTCATCTTAGCTACATTGGTGATACAACAATGGGCAATGATGTAAATATTGGCGCTGGTACTATTACTTGTAATTACGATGGAGCCAATAAGTTTCAAACTATAATTGGTGATCAAGTATTTATCGGTTCTGATACGCAGCTAGTTGCTCCAGTAACTATAGCCAAAGGTTCTACAATTGGTGCTGGTTCAACAATTACAAAAGACACTCCAGAAAATGAGCTGACGCTCTCACGTTCAAAGCAAATGACACTTAAGGGTTGGAATAGACCTATAAAAAATAACAAAAAGGATAATACATAATGTGTGGAATTGTAGGAGCTATAGCGCAACGACCAGTAACTGAAATACTGTTAGAAGGCTTAAGAAGATTAGAATATCGTGGTTATGATTCTGCTGGCGTAGCATTAATTGATGAAGAAGGCGCTATCCAGAGAGTAAGATCTTTAGGGAAGGTTGCCGCACTTACAGATAAACTACAACAGCAGCCTCAAGCTGGACACGTAGGTATCTCTCATACACGATGGGCAACTCATGGTGAGCCCTCGGAGCGAAATGCTCATCCACATATGAGCCAAAACAGAGTAGCTGTTGTTCATAATGGAATTATTGAAAATTACGAAGTTCTAAGAGCATCGTTGATTGAGCAAGGATATGAATTTGAATCAGAAACAGATACTGAAGTTGTTGTACATTTAATAGAATCTAATTTAAAGAGTGATGTGTGTCTGTTAGATGCGGTAAAAATATCATTAAAACAATTGCAAGGTGCTTACGCCTTAGGTGTTATTTCTTCTGATGAACCAGATGTATTGATTTGTGCTCGTCAAGGAAGCCCTTTGTTGATAGGAGTGGGTGTTGGTGAACATTTTATTGGTTCTGATGTGCAGGCTTTGTTGCCTGTTACTAGTCTTTTTATGTATCTCGAAAACGGTGATATAGCGTCTCTAACAAAAACTGATGTTATTATAGAAGATGATTCAGGTAATCTTGTTGAACGAGAAATAAAACAATCCAAAGCGAGTTCATTAGAGTCAGACTTGGGTGATTACCGTCACTACATGCTAAAAGAAATTTATGAGCAACCGCATGCAGTACAAAAGACGCTAGAGGGTCGTTTAGGAATAGATGATATTAAGCAATGTATTGTTGGTGAGAACGTTCTTGATATATTACAGCAAGTAGAAGAAGTGCAAATTGTTGCTTGTGGTACTAGTTATCATGCAGGATTAATTGCTCGTTACTGGATGGAGGCTTTAACAGATATTCCATGTCAAGTTGAAGTAGCAAGTGAATATCGTTACCGTCGCCAAGTTCCTAGAAAAAACATGTTGTTTGTTACTTTATCTCAATCAGGCGAAACAGCAGATACACTCGCAGCTCTAGACAAAGTAAAATCAGATGGTTGTCTAGCTAGTCTTAGTATTTGTAATGTTGCAGAAAGTTCTTTGCAGCGTGAGTCGGACTTTTCTCTATTGACCATTGCTGGGCCCGAAATTGGTGTTGCATCGACTAAAGCATTTACTACTCAATTGGTTGCCTTACAGTTACTTATAGGTTTGCTGATGCAAGCTAAAGGAGATAAGCCTGAAGAAGTAGCGAAATTAGTATCAGACCTCAAAAAACTACCTGCTTTAATAGAGCAATCTCTTGAACATGATAAAGCTATTGAAAAAATGGCAGAGCACTTTATAGAAAAGCATAATGCACTATTTTTAGGGCGTGGAGATCAATACCCTGTAGCGATGGAGGGTGCGCTCAAGCTTAAAGAGATTTCGTATATTCATGCAGAAGCTTATCCAGCTGGTGAGCTAAAACATGGGCCTTTAGCGCTAGTTGATAATGAGATGCCTATTATTGCTGTTGCTCCGAACACCAATTTATTGGAAAAACTAAAATCTAACCTAGAAGAGGTGAGAGCTAGAGGTGGAGTTCTTTATTTATTTGCTGATAAATCCTCAGGTATACAGTCTCAAGATAATATCGAAGTGATTGAGATGGATGAGGTGCCCGAAGGTATTGCTGCTATTATTTATACTATTCCTTTGCAGCTTTTGTCTTATCATGTTGCAGTATTTAAAGGCACAGATGTTGATAAACCGCGAAATTTAGCGAAATCAGTTACGGTCGAATAATTTCAGGTTGTTATAGCAATATTATTAAAAAATGAGGGCGGGTTATTTAGTCTCTTAAGTTAATATGAATGTTATTGTCCTTGTTGTTGTGAGTATCTGAGAGCTACAATAGTTAAGTCTTGTATTTTTATAACATATTCTCAACATATATCACTAAACATAAGTTTTACTGAAAAAAACAAGGTTTTCTAATATAATTGTTAGTAATTTTTTGTAGTTGGTCTTAATCTATTTTTAATATAGATAAAAGTATTTTCTAAGATAATTAAAATCAACGTTAGTATGTACTTTCTGTTTTGTCTTTTCACGAAACCTTTATCGTACTTTTTATAAAACAGAGACAATGCATGGAAAGCACCTCTAGTACTTTTGTTAAAGCTTTAAAACAAAGACTCACTCCCTTTTTAGATTGGATCGGCGATCTAAAAGATATGAATGTGTTGAAAGCAGACGCAATTGCTGGTCTTACAGTAGCTTTGGTGTTGGTTCCTCAGTCAATGGCATATGCTCAATTGGCTGGTCTACCTGCATATGTGGGTCTGTATGCTTCTTTTCTTCCTGTAATTTTTGCCTCTTTGTTTGGTTCTTCAATGCAATTGGCAACCGGTCCTGTTGCTATAGTCTCTTTGCTTACTGCTGCAGCGCTCGAACCATTAGCTATTCAAGATCCAGAAGGGTATCTCGCATATGCTGCGATACTTGCATTTATTGTAGGTACTTTTCAATTGTCTCTAGGGCTACTGCGGCTAGGGGTATTAGTAGATTTCTTATCTCATCCTGTTGTTGTAGGTTTCACAAATGCAGCGGCTCTAATAATTGGTACTTCTCAGTTAGGTAAGATATTTGGAGTTGAAACCAGAAAAGGTGATCATCATTACGAAACTGTTTGGAACTTGCTTCAGGATATACCCTCAACTCACTTGTTAACTCTGCTAATGGGGGTTTTATCAATTTTGTTATTAGTGCTTTTGAAGAAATTTGCTCCAAAGCTTCCCAATGTATTGATAACGGTAGTTGCTTGTATTCTACTCTCGTATTTTTTAGGGTATCAGGCTAAGGGAGGAAGTGTGATTGGGTATATTCCTGATGGATTACCTGGATTTAAGGTTCCTGATGTAGAATTCAATCAAATAGTCAATCTCATTGTGTCAGCGGCAATTATAGCTTTGTTGGGTTTTGTAGAGGCTATATCTGTTGCTAAGGCAATAGCATCTGAAACCCGTCAGAGACTTTCTGCAAATCAAGAGCTAGTAGGGCAGGGTATAGCCAATATTGTTGCTTCGGTTTTTCAGGCTTATCCCGTGTCCGGCTCTTTCTCGCGTTCAGCGGTAAACTTTGATGCAGATGCTAGAACAGGTTTTGCGTCGATAGTGGCAGGTATTATTGTTGCTATCACATTGCTGTTTTTGACACCGCTATTGTTTCATTTACCTCAAGCAACCTTGGCAGCAGTAATTATGGTGGCTGTGTTCAATCTCATAAAAATCAAACCTGTTGTGCATGCATGGAAGGTACATCGTCATGATGGTTTTGTCGCAGTAGCAGTATTTTTCACGACCTTGTTTTTTGCGCCTCATTTAGAAAAAGGGATCATGACCGGTGTGTTGTTATCCTTGGGGTTATTTTTGTATCGTACGATGACTCCAAGATTTGTTGAAGTTGGAAGGCACGAAGATGGTAGTTTACGAAGTGCTGAGCTATTCCAGTTGGTAACGAGTGATACTGTTTCGGTATTTCGCTACGATGGTGATCTGTACTTTGCTAACGCAGGTTATTTAGAAGGGAAGATATTAAACAATATTGCTTTAAAACCCGATTTGAAAGTAATGATTTTAGATTTTGAGTCTGTTGATTTAGTCGATTCAACTGGAGAAGAAACACTAACCCGCGTTGTGGAGAGAATGGAAGCGGCGGGTATTGAGCTTTATATTGCCAGAGCAAAACGTAGCATGTTAGATGCTTTTACTCGGTCTGGTTTAATGGAGCGAATTGGAAAAGAACGATTCTTTAGAGAACGCACTATTGCTGCTCGATATGCTAAAGAAAAATTCGGGGATGAGATCGATATAGAGCCTCTATTGAGCGTGAAGCATATTTCTTGATTTGCTTCAGCATAGATTTATTAAGAGATACTTAATTAAATACTTAATAAAGATTTCTTGCCGAGGTCTTTTTTTATGCTACATTTTCGCTATGACTATTAAAGTATTGTATTTCGCAAGTTTGCGAGAAGAGATTGGCCGTGCTAACGATCAGTTTCAGTTTTCTGAAGAGCAATTGTTATCTTTGGATGTTGTTCAACTATGGCAGCATGCGACTGGGAAAACTTCATTTCCAGAACAATTGTTGGTTGCGATTAATCAGGAGTATAAGGATCAAAAAGCTTTGATCAATGATGGTGATGAGGTTGCCTTTTTTCCTCCAGTAACCGGAGGTTAAAGTGTCTAGTAGTACTGCAAAAATAACTACAACAAGTGTTCGAAAAATAATGATAGTTGAAGAATCATTCGATCCACTCAAGACTCAAGCTGATTACCAAAGAGAAAGTATGAGTGGTAAAACTGATTATGGTGCAACGGCTAATTTTGTTGGTACCATGCGAGATTTTAATGAGGGTGATGATGTGCTTAGTATGACGCTTGAGCATTACCCTGCTATGACTTCAAAGCAACTCAATGAAATTGTCGATCAAGCCTGTAGTAAATGGCCGATACAAAATACTTTAATTGTTCATCGAGTTG
The DNA here is from genome assembly GCA_938041705.1 of uncultured Cocleimonas sp. GTDB lineage: Bacteria > Pseudomonadota > Gammaproteobacteria > Thiotrichales > Thiotrichaceae > Cocleimonas. The sequence goes on from CALISP010000313.1 coordinate 6,651, forward strand.
GCGAGATATTTCCTGCGGAATCCATCGTTTTGGTATCGGTTTGGTCGGCTCATAGAAATGCTGCTTTCGATGGTTGTCGCTATATAATGGAGGCCCTTAAGCATCAAGCTCCTTTCTGGAAAAAAGAAGCTTTAATTGCAGGTGATACGCGATGGGTAGCGGAAAATACCAAAGGTGAGTAGTTCGATTTACTTATCCTAGAAAAAATTGCTATCGAAAAAGGGGAAAAGACCCCCCCCTTCTTTTAGCCTAATTGTTATAATCAGCAATCCATTCTCCTGATTTACCGCCACTTTTCTTTAATAATCGAACGCCATCAATCATCATGCCTTTGTCCACTGCCTTACACATATCGTAGATTGTTAAAAGTGCTACTTGTGTGGCGTTTAAAGCTTCCATCTCAACGCCGGTTTTACCATCAGTCGCAACTGTGGTTTGACAATACACAGAAGGTGGGTTGCTTATTGTCTGTAGTTCAATTTCAACATGAGTTAGTGAAAGAGGGTGGCATAGCGGTATTAGTTCAGGGGTTTTTTTAGAAGCCATAATCCCCGCTACTCTCGCAATACCTAAAACATCACCCTTTTTATTATCACCCGCTAAAATACGTTGTAATGTTTCATCCTTCATCAAGATCCGGCCTTCAGTAACAGCAATACGTTTGGTGATCTCTTTACTGCCAATATTAACCATATGTGCTTCCCCTTGTTGGTTGAAATGGGTAAGTTGATTATCGTCTTGATTCATTGGAGCTCCTTTAGACACTTAGTCAGTTTTTATTGAGTATTTAACTTATTATAAGGCACCCCTAAGCTTTTTAAATGAAAATTAAATAAGTTCCATTTTTGGCAAAGCGGTTTTAATAACACAAAGATGATATCAAGACCGATTTGTGTACATTTGTTTTTTTAGAGGGTCGTTTTAGGATCAATAAAAAACTAGGTATTTTTAATTAATATTGAAAGGTAAATTTGAAGTTGTTTGAGTTGTTTAAATCACAATGTGTGTTGTGCGATATGTCAATTGATAGCAATATATCACTTTGCGAAGGGTGTCGAAAAGACCTTCCGATGGTGGAGTTTGCATGTAGTATATGTGCGTTACCTTTAAAGGAGAGTAATAAATCTAACTTCTGTGGAAAATGCATCAATCAAACATCTTATGTTGATTATGCTATAAACCTTTTTCATTATGCGGTACCTATTGATTACTTGATTGGTCAAATGAAATTTCATCAGGAATTGACAGTAGTGGCTGTGTTGGCTGATTTATTAAAAAACCATATTGAAGCTTTCAATTCAGTTCATGGCTTGCCAGATGTTTTTTTGCCAGTGCCTTTGTATAAGACGCGGCTAGTAGAAAGAGGATTCAATCAGGCGTTGGAAATTATAAAACCACTGGCTAAATCTCAACATATTCCAGTTATACTAGACGTTATTTCTCGCTCTAAAGAAACCAAAACTCAGACAAACCTTAATAAACTAGAGAGAAAGAAGAACCTCGCAGGGAGTTTTACTATGCTAAAAAAACTAGCGTACTCTCATGTTGTTATAGTTGATGATGTTGTAACTACAGGCGCAACTACTCAAGAGTTGGCTAAATTACTGAAAAATTCTGGGGTGAAAACAGTAGGAGTTTTGTCGCTGGCTAGAGCTGATTTAAATTAACAAAAAACTGATAGATATATTTTGGTTAACGGCATTAGGAAGAAATGATGATTAAAAGTATGACGGCTTTCGCCAATAAAGAAATTAATAATGAGGATATTCAGTTAAGTTGGGAAATACGTAGTGTTAATCATCGTTATTTAGACGCGAGTGTTTATCTGCCTGAAGGCTTTAAAACAAAAGATGTAGAATTGAAAGAGCTTATAAGAAAAAAACTGGGTAGAGGTAAAGTTGACGCGAAATTAGTCTGTAATTTTCTGGGTGAAACGCTTCAAACTGAGATTAAACTTAATCGACCCTTGGTGAAGAGTTTATTTGAAGCTCAGAAGGGCTTAGAGGGAATTGCTAAGCAATCTTCCGCGGAGCAGCTCGCTCCTTTATCAGTCATGGATATTTTGCATTACCCGGGTGTTCAAGAAAAATCAGAGGTCGAATATACTCAATACGATAAAGCCGTCATTATATTATTTAAAGAAGTGCTTAACGGCTTAATTGAAAGTAGGGAAGAAGAAGGGGCCCGATTAAAAGAAATGCTTACAAGTCGGGCAAAAACCATCACGAGTATTGTTGCTGAAGTCAGGGGTAAAAGACCAACTGTAATCGATGCAATGCGTGAAAAAGTAATGAAGAAAATTACTGATTTAGATATTGAAACAGAAAATAACCGTCTTGAGCAAGAACTAGTGATTCAAGCGCAGCGACTTGATGTCGATGAAGAGTTAGATAGACTTGACTCGCATATTGAAGAGTTAACTGCGGTATTAGAACGTGGCGAGCCGGTTGGTCGACGTTTAGATTTTTTAATGCAAGAATTAAATCGTGAGGCGAATACTTTAGGGTCAAAAGCGAATGATGCTGAGACAACTAAAGGTTCAGTGGAATTAAAAGTTTTGATTGAGCAAATGCGTGAGCAAGTAATGAACATCGAATAATATTTTTTTGTAGTTACTGTATTGATTAATAAGTCGTGAGTTAATTACTTGAAAAATAGCTTAAAAGTAGGGGGGTGTTATTCTCTCAATCAATATAAAAAGGTACTATTAAATAGTGGTATTGATAAGGAATAGTCTATGATTTACTGCTTGCTTGGTAATAATAATTAAATTAAATAAATTATTGAGAGCTTTATTGTTAAGTCCTTGTATACACGTTATATTGCTTTCAATTAATGTAGGATGATACCTATTTAGGTATATCTAACTAATACCTATTTTGAGAATGATTAGCATATAGGTTTAAACTAGTACCTCATTGTAAGGAAGAATTTATGCTCGCAGAGTATTTGCCAGTTCTTGTATTTTTAAGTGTTGGATTTGGATTAGCTATTTTTATGCTAATACTTGGTAGTTTATTATCTCCGCATCGTCCTAATGAAGCTAAAAACTCACCGTTTGAATGTGGCTTCGAAGCCTTTGGCGATGCTCGTATGAAATTCGATGTTCGCTATTATCTAGTGGCAATTCTGTTTATTATCTTTGATCTTGAAATCGCATTTCTTTTTCCATGGGCAATTGTTCTAGATAAAATTGGTTTATTTGGCTTGATCTCTATGGGTGTTTTCTTAGGTATCCTTATTATTGGCTTCATTTACGAATGGAAGAAAGGGGCTTTGGAATGGGAATAGAAGGTAAACTAGCAGAAGGTTTTGTTACTACCAGTGCTGATAAATTAATAAACTGGGCTAGAACGGGCTCTATGTGGCCGATGACTTTCGGTCTGGCATGTTGTGCGGTTGAGATGATGCAAGCCGGCGCATCTCGTTACGATATGGATCGCTTCGGCATCCTTTTTCGGCCTAGTCCTCGACAATCAGATGTAATGATTGTTGCGGGTACTCTAACCAATAAAATGGCTCCTGCATTACGCAAAGTTTATGATCAAATGGCTGAACCACGTTGGGTTATATCAATGGGTTCTTGTGCTAATGGTGGTGGCTATTATCATTACTCATATGCTGTTGTGCGTGGTTGTGATCGTATTGTGCCTGTAGATGTTTATGTTCCAGGTTGTCCTCCAACAGCTGAAGCCTTGCTTTACGGTATTATTCAATTGCAGAATAAGATTAAAAACACCAATACTATTGCAAGACAGGATAGCGCCTAATGAGTGATTTGTTACAAACATTAAACGCTCATATCGAATCAGCGCTAACTACAAAAATTCAAAGTGCAAATATTGCATTACATGAGTTAACCATTGAGATTGCACCTCAGGATTTAATTGAAGTAGCAACTTTTTTACGTGATGATAATCAATGTGCTTTTGAGCAATTGATAGATGTCTGTGGTGTTGATTATTTAAGCTACGGCGATTCCGAGTGGGATGTTGGTGGAAGCGGTTTTACACGTGGTGTTAAACGTGAGTTTTCATTTGATGATAGTGAGTTAGATACTGATAAGCCTGAATTTAAAGGCAAGCGTTTTGCTTCGGTAACTCATTTACTATCAATAAAAAATAATCAACGTATTCGTGTCACAGTTTATTGTGATGATAATGAATTTCCTTTAGTTGATTCGTTAACAAGTGTTTGGAGTTCAGCGAATTGGTTTGAACGTGAAGCATTTGATTTATTTGGTATTATGTACAAGGATCATCCTGATTTACGTCGAATTTTGACCGATTATGGTTTTTCCGGTCATCCATTTAGAAAGGACTTTCCTCTCATTGGTCAGGTTGAAATGCGATATGACGAAGAACTTGAGCGCGTTGTGTATGAGCCTGTTTCAATTGAATCTCGCACATTAGTGCCGCGCATAATTCGTGAAGATGGTCGTTTTACAAGAAATAGAAATACGGATACAGATGAAAATGCGAATGAGGTTGAGAAATAACCATGCCAGAAATTCGTAATTTCACTCTTAATTTCGGTCCTGCCCATCCAGCTGCACATGGTGTGTTACGTTTAGTATTGGAGATGGATGGTGAAGTTATTCAACGTGCAGATCCACATGTGGGTTTATTGCATCGTGGAACTGAAAAACTAGCAGAAAGTAAGCCTTATAATCAAAGTATTGGTTATATGGATAGACTAGATTATGTCTCGATGATGTGTAACGAGCACGGTTATGTTTTGACTTTAGAAAAGATGCTTGGTATCGAAGCGCCAATTCGTGCTCAGTATATCCGAACTATGTTCGATGAAATTACACGAATATTAAATCATCTTCTTTGGATCGGGGCTCATGCACTTGATGTTGGTGCTATGACGATGTTTCTTTATGCGTTTCGTGAACGTGAAGATTTAATGGATGTTTATGAGGCCGTTTCTGGAGCTCGTTTGCATGCTACTTATTATCGTCCAGGTGGTGTTTATCGTGACATCCCAGATGTTATGCCACTTCATGAAAAATCTAAATGGTATAGCGATGCTGATATCACGCGATTAAATGATAACCGTGGTGGTAGTGTTCTTGATTTTATTGAAGACTTTACGAATCGCTTTCCTAAGTGTGTAGATGAATACGAGACTTTACTGACAGATAACCGTATCTGGAAGCAGCGTTTGGTGGATATCGGTATAGTCTCGCCAGAGCGTGCATTGCAGTTGGGTTTAACTGGAGCAATGTTACGAGGTTCTGGTATTGAGTGGGATTTGCGAAAAAAACAACCTTATGCGATGTATGAGGCAATGGATTTTGATATTCCTGTAGGTACAAATGGTGATAGTTATGATCGCTACTTAGTACGAATGGAAGAATTCCGTCAATCAAACAGAATCATCAAGCAATGTGTAGACTGGTTGCGAAATAACCCTGGTCCAGTAATGCATGAAGATCATAAAATTACTCCGCCAAAACGGGAAGCCATGAAAGGTGATATGGAAGCTTTGATTCATCATTTTAAGTTAGCAACTGAAGGTTATTGTTTGCCAGAAGGTGAGGCTTACCAAGCAATTGAGCATCCTAAAGGAGAGTTTGGGTGTTATATAGTGTCAGATGGTGCAAATAAGCCTTATCGTTTGAAAGTGCGCGCACCTGGATTTGCTCACATGTCGGCAATGGATGAATTAACCAAAGGCCATATGTTGGCAGATGTGGTTACAGTGATAGGTACGATGGATATAGTATTTGGTGAGGTGGATAGGTAAATGGCTGGCGTCAATAAAAAGACAAATACTATTCTTTCAAAACATGAATGTGATGATATAGATTCATGGATAGCTAGATTTCCAGAAGAGCGTTCACAGTCTGCATTATTAGCTGCATTGCGTGCGGTTATGCATGAAGATCATTACTTATCTACAGAAAAAATGGATGCGGTTGCTGAATATATGGGGCTTCCTAAGATTGCTGTATATGAAGTAGCAAGTTTTTACTCGATGTATGAATTAGATAAAAAAGCAGCTGCAAAAAATAGTATTTCTGTATGTACTAATGTTTCTTGCATGTTGAATGGGTCCGATGAGGTAGTCGAGCATATTGAAGAGCGTTTAGGTATAAAAATGGGTGAATCAACACCTGATGGTCAGTTTTTCTTTAAGATAGAAGAAGAATGTTTGGCAGCTTGTTGTGGTGCTCCAATGATGCAATTAAATCATGTCTATCATGAGAATCTAACAAAAGAAAAAATTGATGCATTACTTGATAGTGTGAAGACAAATGGCATATTGCATAAGAAGGAGACAAGCTAATGGTTGATCAAGTTTGTTTCACTACTAAGCAATTTACCGTTGAGCCATATTCATTAGAAAATTACTTGAAAATTGGTGGCTACCAAGCGTGGCAGAAAATTCTTGAAGAGAAAACAGATCCTGCCGATGTTATTGAGCAAATAAAAGCATCTGGCTTGAGAGGTCGAGGTGGAGCAGGTTTCCCTACGGGCTTAAAGTGGAGCTTCATGCCACGAAATATGCCAGGTCAAAAGTATATTGTATGTAACTCTGATGAGTCTGAGCCAGGAACTTGTAAGGATCGTGATATTCATCGTTTTAATCCTCATGCTTTGGTTGAAGGTATGGCTATTGCTGGATATTGTATTGGCGCCACGGTTGGTTATAACTACATGCGAGGCGAATGGATGGATGAGCCATTTATTCGTTTCGAAGAAGCGGTTAAAGAAGCTTACGAAGCTGGTTACCTTGGGCAAAATATCCAAAAAAGTAAGATTGATTTTGAATTGCATGGAACTTTAGGTGCTGGTGCCTATATTTGCGGTGAAGAAACAGCGTTATTAGAATCACTGGAAGGTAAAAAAGGCCAGCCTCGCTTTAAACCACCATTCCCAGCAAGTTTTGGTTTGTATGGTCGTCCAACGACGATTAATAATACTGAAAGTTTATCTTCTATTCCCGCAATTCTTCGAGGCGGTGCAGATTGGTTTAAGGATATGGGTGTTGAAGGATCTGGAGGTGAGAAATTGTTCTCAGTCTCAGGACATCTTAATAACCCAGGTAATTTTGAAGTGCCAATGGGACTTCCATTTAAAGACCTAATAGAAATGGCTGGTGGTATTCGTAATGGCAATAAACTTAAAGCTGTTATTCCTGGAGGTTCATCAGTACCTGTATTAAAAGGTGATGTGATGATGGGACTTACTATGGATTACGATACTATCCAAAAAGCAGGTTCATATCTGGGCTCTGGCGCAGTCATAGTGATGGACGAAACCACTGATATGGTAAAGGTATTGCAACGTATATCACGCTTTTACTTTAATGAATCTTGTGGACAATGTACACCGTGTCGTGAAGGTACAGGTTGGTTGTATCGAATGTTATGTAGAATCGTTGAGGGTAAAGGTACCTTAGAAGATATCGATCGTTTGGATGAGGTTGCGCATAAAATCGAGGGCAGAACAATTTGTGCCTTAGGTGATGCAGCGGCAATGCCAGTATGGAGTTTTATTCAGAACTTCAGAGAAGAGTTTGTTCACTATGTTGAGAACGGATGTTCCATGGTGGATACGAAATGAGTAAAAAAATCAGCAAGATCGAAGAGAATAAAGTTGTGGAAAATATGGTTACTTTCACAATTAATGATAAAGAGCATAAAGCGGCACCAGGCTCGATGTTAATTGAAGTTACTGATGCGGCTGATATTCATATACCTCGATTTTGTTATCACAAAAAACTCACAGTAGCGGCAAATTGCCGTATGTGTCTCGTTGAAGTTGAAAAAGCACCTAAACCATTACCTGCCTGTGCAACTCCAGTAATGGAGGGTATGAAGGTTTGGACGAAATCTGAAAAAGCATTAACAGCTCAAAAAGATACAATGGAGTTTTTGCTAATCAATCATCCTTTAGATTGCCCTATTTGCGATCAGGGTGGTGAGTGTGAGTTGCAAGACCTTTCTATGGCTTTTGGTGGAAGTACATCGAGTTATCAAGAATTAAAACGTGTTGTCGTTGATAAAGATATAGGTGAGTTAGTCGCGACAGAAATGACTCGCTGTATTCAATGTACGCGCTGTGTTCGCTTTGGTGAAGAAGTGTCAGGAATGCGAGAGTTAGGTGCTACCGGTCGCGGCGACAGGATGGAAATCGGAACATTCGTTGAGAAGAGTATAGATTCAGAACTTTCTGGAAATATCATCGATATTTGTCCAGTGGGAGCATTGACAGCAAAACCATCTCGTTATCATTCGAGATCATGGGAGATGTTACAAAGCGAAGGTATTGGATCGCACGATAGTGTTGGTTCGAATGTTCGTTTACATACCTTTAAGAATAAACTAGTACGCGTTATTGCTGGTGAAAATGAAGCAATTAATGAATGTTGGATTTCTGATCGCGATCGTTTTAGTTATCAAGGTGTTTACGCAGAAGATCGTGTTAAATCACCTATGATTAAGAAAAATGGAATGTGGAAAGAAGTTGATTGGAGCGAAGCTCTTGAAGCTGTGGCGAATGAGATAAAAGATGCTAACCCAGATGCCGTAGGCGTTCTTGCATCGGCCCGAGCTACATTGGAAGAGCAATATTTATTGCAAAAATTGATGCGAGGCATAGGCGTGAATAATATTGACCATCGATTACGTCAAATAGATTTTCATGATCAAGAAAATACTGATCTATTTCCTAATTTAGGAATGAGTATTACCGATATCGAGGATACTGACGCCGTAATCTTAATCGGTTCAAATGTTCGAAAAGAACAGCCGATGATTAATCATAGAATTCGTAAGGCAGCATTGAAAGGTGCAAAAATTTATACGGTTAATCCCCGTGAATTAGCCTTCAATTATGATGTTGTTGAGCAATGTGTTGTCACTCCAGCGGAAATGGTAAATCAGTTAATACTAATTGCTAAAGCTAGTTTTACTCTTAGTAAAAATAAAATTCCTGCTGGCTTAGGTGATTTATTAAAAAGTGTTCGTAGCAATAAAAATGCTAAATCAATTGCTGAAAGTCTTGCGAATGCAAAGAATGCTGCAGTTTTTGTTGGAAGTATCGCCGAGCAACACCCAGCATATTCAACTTTACGTGTATTGGCTTTAGTTATTGCAGAAAATACAGGTGCAAAGCTTGGTTTCATTGGAGGTGCAGCAAATACTTCTGGTGCTTGGTTAGCTGGTTTAATACCACATAGGAAAGAGGCAGGTAAGCCTGTTGAAAATATGGGTAAAAATGCTGCTGAGATGTTAAACCATCCAAAGAAAATTTATGTTCTTATGGATGTTGAGTTAGAAGCAGACTCTGATAATCCACAACAAGCTTTAGCTGCTTTAAATCAAGCAGAATGCGTTATTGCTATTACACCTTATATGAATAAAAAGATGTTGGCGAACGCTGATATTATATTACCAAGTGCAGCTTATTCAGAAACCTCAGGGACTTTTGTAAATATAGAAGGAACATGGCAGAGTTTTAAAGCAGCATCAAAAAGCTATGAAGATGCTAGACCTGCATGGAAAATATTACGGGTTTTAGGGAATCATCTGAATGTAAAAGGTTTTGACTATGTGAGTTCTAGGGATGTTCGTGACGAATTAAAAGTTCTTTGCGGTCAATCAGAAAATGATAATAAGTTTGAAGCAACTGGTACTTATGCTACTCATACATCGTTTGATAATAAATCATTACAACGCATAGGTGAAGTTGGCGAATATGCTTGTGATTCATTGGTTCGTCGAGCTAAAGCCTTGCAAGATAGCCAACCAGAACAACAAAAGGTGCAACTGAACAATAAAGTAATAAAGAGTTTGGGTCTAGAAGCTGCACTAACAAGTAACAGCCATAAAGTCCAAGTGAAACAGGGCGGCGTAATGGTGGAAATGTCGATGAGCGTAAATGACATGATCCCAGATGGATGCGCTTTAATAATGGCAGGAACTAAATCAAGTGGGCTGTTAGGTTCAGCTTTTGGTGAAATTGAAGTTAATTTATAACTTTAATAGAAAAACGGATATCAATTGGATACTTTAACTACATTTTTAAACAGTTTTTTGCCAGAAGGTTTATCGGCATTTATTGTAATCATGCTTAAGATTGTGGCTATTCTGTTGCCTCTAATTTTAGCGGTTGCGTATACGACTTTTGCTGAAAGAAAAGTCATTGGCTATATGCAGTCTCGTATGGGGCCAAATCGAGTTGGACCTAAAGGATGGCTTCAACCAATAGCAGATACTGTGAAGTTGATGTTTAAGGAGATAATAACTCCTACCAAAGCCAGTAAAATTGTATTTTTCATCGCTCCAATGTTGGCATTGGCGCCGGCTTTAGCCGTTTGGTCAGTTATTCCATTTTGGGACGGTGGTGTTTTAGCGAATGTGAATGCGGGCTTGTTATTGATTTTAGCCGTTAATTCACTTGATGTATTCGGTATTATATTAGCGGGTTGGGCATCGAATTCTAAATACGCAATTTTAAGTTCACTACGAGTAGGAGCGCAGGTGGTTTCCTATGAAATTGCTATGGGTTTTGCACTAGTTGGCGTTTTAATGGTATCAGGTAGTTTAAACCTAACTGAAATTGTTCAAGCTCAGGGTGGTGGTATGTTCGGTTGGAATGTATTCCCTCTTTGTGGTTTGTTTGTGGTGTTTTTTATATCAGGTGTAGCAGAGACAAACCGTGCTCCCTTTGATGTGGCTGAAGGTGAGTCTGAAATAGTTGCAGGTTTCCATGTCGAATATTCTGGTATGGCTTTTGCGTTATTCTTCTTAGCAGAATACGCAAGCATGATTTTAATCTCGACCTTAACTGCCCTATTATTCTTTGGTGGTTGGTTATCACCCTTTGGAAATTTAGTAGCTGATATTCCTGTGCTGAGTTTTATCCTTGGAGATGGTTTTCATTGGCTATTATTGAAGACAATGTTCTTCTTATTCTGCTACCTCTGGTTCAGAGCGACATTCCCTCGCTATCGTTATGATCAGATAATGCGCTTGGGTTGGAAAATTTTAATTCCAGTAACATTGGTATGGATTTTTGGTATTGGCATCGCTATCGCTTATGGGTGGCAACCATGGTTATAAATCTAGATACAAAACACTTTGAAGAGACACCCCCCCACTTTGTAGGCATTTTATCAAGTATGAATATTAATTGTGAACCAACGTTGAGAGGCAAAGAAGATGTTTAGATCTATGACTCACTTCGTAAAATCGTTTACTTTATTTGAATTATTTAAAGGTCTAGGAATAACGGGTAAGTATCTTTTTAAACGAAAAGTTACAATTCAATATCCTGAGCAAAAAACACCGATGTCACCACGTTTTCGTGGTCATCATGCATTACGACGTTATCCTAATGGTCAAGAGCGTTGCATTGCTTGTAAATTATGTGAAGCCGTTTGTCCTGCTTTAGCCATTGATATAGAAATGGAAGAACGTCCTGATGGTACCCGCCGCACGACCAAATATGATATAGATTTTTTCAAATGTATCTATTGTGGTTTTTGTGAAGAAGCATGCCCAGTAGATGCGATTGTAGAAACTCATATATTTGAATATCACTTTGAAGAACGTGGTAAAAACGTTATCACTAAAGAAGAGTTATTGGCTTTTGGTGACAAACACGAAGCTGAAATTGCAAAACGCAAAGCAGCTGATGCACCTTATAAATAGGCATTAATGTATGACTTTAGAATTATTCATATTTTATCTTTTTGCAGTGATCACACTATCGGCAGCAGTTGGAGTAGTAACTGCGCGTAATCCAGTTTATGCCGCTTTGTTTTTAATTCTTGCGTTCTTCACTAGTGCTGCTACATGGGTGTTATTGGAAGCCGAATTCTTAGGCGTAGTGCTAGTGCTGGTATATGTGGGTGCAGTTATGGTTTTGTTTTTATTTGTAATTATGATGCTTGATATCAAAATAGATACTCTCAAAGAAGGAATGGTGCGTTATTTACCTTTGGGTTTAATTGTTGCAGTTACTGTTGTTGCTGAAATGATTTTTGTTATGAAATCTAGCACTTTTGATAGAGCAATACCTGAGCCAGCTCCA
>CALISP010000314.1 GCA_938041705.1 uncultured Cocleimonas sp.
TTCGTGGTCTGGGCAAAAACTGAAGATGATGTGATTCGTGGCTTCGTTCTTGAAAAAGGCATGAAAGGTTTAAGCGCTCCTAAAATTGAAGGTAAATTGGCTTTACGTGCATCTGTTACGGGTGAAATCGTAATGCAAGACGTGTTCGTACCAGAAGAAAATTTGTTACCTAATGTTGAAGGTTTAAAAGGGCCATTCGGTTGTTTAAACAGCGCACGTTTAGGCATTGCTTGGGGAGCTTTAGGTGCTGCTGAAGATTGTTGGTTAGCAGCGCGAGAGTACACTATGGGTCGTACACAATTTGGTCGTCCATTGGCAGCGAATCAGCTAATTCAATTCAAACTAGCGCAAATGCAAACAGATATCAGTATTGGTTTACAAGGCGTGTTACGTGCATCTCAATTAAAGGACCAAGGCAATTTAGCGCCTGAATTAATCTCAATGATGAAGCGCAACAACTGTACCAAAGCGTTAGAAATTGCTCGCGTTGCAAGAGATATGCACGGTGGGAATGGCATCTCGGATGAATACCCAATCATGCGTCACATGGTCAATCTTGAAGTAGTGAATACCTATGAAGGTACAGCCGATATTCATGCTCTAATATTAGGTCGTGCACAAACGGGGATTCAGGCATTCTTTTAAACATTAATTTAGAAGTGACTACTTCAAATGATAGCCCTGAAATGAAAGCTCTGAAAAAAATAGCGCTAATATGAAAAGTATGCAGCCACTAGCGGGTATCACCGTAATTGATATGAGTCGTATTTTGGCTGGCCCTTGGGCAGGTCAGGTATTGGCAGATCTTGGTGCCACGGTAATTAAAATTGAACGACCAGAAGTAGGTGATGATACTCGTCATTGGGGACCTCCTTACCTTAAAGATCGTGATGGTAATGATACTGAAGATGCTGCTTATTTTTTAAGTGCCAACCGTGGCAAGCAGTCTATTTCAATTGATATTACCAAAGAAGATGGTCAGCAACAGGTTAAAGAGTTAATCGCAACAGCTGACGTATTGATTGAAAATTATAAGCTAGGTGGATTAGCTAAATATGGGCTGGACTATGAATCTGTAAAAATACTAAATCCAGCTTTGGTGTATTGCTCGATAACTGGTTTCGGTCAAACTGGCCCTTATGCAAAACGCGCTGGTTATGACTTCATGATTCAAGCTATGGGCGGTTTGATGAGTATTACGGGTGAGCCAGACAGTCAAGGTGGAATGCCGACCAAAGTAGGTGTCGCTGTCACAGATATTTTTACTGGATTATATTCAGTTATCGGGATTCAGGCAGCGCTTCATGAACGTCAACATACTGGCTTAGGCAAGCATGTTGATATGGCATTGTTCGATTGCACTGCGGCGATTTTAGCCAATCAGGCAAGTAATTATTTAATCGGTGATACCATACCCGAACGATTGGGAAATGCTCATCCAAACATTGTTCCCTATCAAGCGTTTGCCAGTTCCGATGGTCATTTGATTATAGCCGTTGGAAATGACGGTCAGTTCTTAACTTTATGCGAGTTATTAGAATTACCTGAATTAGCTATCCATGCTAATTATAAAACTAATGCATCACGTGTTAGGAATCGTGAGGTTCTATGTGATCAATTACAAGCCGTGTTATTTACAAGAAAGACCGATGACTGGTTAGAGGCTTTAGAAGCTGTGAACGTGCCCTGTGGTCCAATCAATACGATTGATCAAGTGTTCAATGACCCTCAAATTTTAGCGAGGGATATGTTGCAGAGTGTTAAGCATCCAGTTGCTGGTGAAATTAATTTAGTTGCTAGCCCAATCCAATTTGTAGGTGAGAAGAAATGTGAAGTGTCCGCACCACCTATTTTAAAAAAATGACATTAAAGAATATCGTTAAGAAATTCCTTCATCATCAATCTGTTGTTTCGCTCTGCTCGCCTGAATTCAACATCTTAAACATCAGAATGTGAAGTTCACTAGCTTTCCATAAGTTCTCTTTAGTTTTTTTTAAACAACAAAGCCCTAATATCACCTAAAAGTAGGGGGGTGTCTTCTAAGAATCTACTTTTATTATTTATTCAAAAAACTGGGTAAATTCATTAACTCCTAAACGCGAAGTTCGGTAACTATTTACGACAGCATTTTTGTCTTCATAACCTAAGGCAATTCCACATAGCAATATAGAGTCCTCACCAAAACCTAATGTAGGTTTTATTATATGAGGATAATCGGCTAAAGAGGCTTGTGGGCAAGTGGCTAAACCAAGGTCTTCAGCGGCTAACATGATGGATTGTAGAAACATTCCATAATCCATAAAAGATCCTTTTTCCATAATTGGGTCCATAAAGAACAGCATCATTACTGGAGCATCAAAGGCACGATAATTCGCAGCCCATTGGTTCATTTGTCGTTCTTTATCTTCACGTTTAATTTCTAAAGTCGAATACATAAGTAGACCGCATTCCTTACGGCGATCTTTAAACGGGGAGATCCATTCTTTAGGGTAGTAATCGAAGTCGGCTTTGCCACTGTCTCCATTACGAAAAGCACTTTCTATTTTCTCTTGAAGAGCAATTTTGCTTTTACCTTTGACTACGGCTACCTGCCAAGGTTGCGTATTGGTTCCTGAAGGTGAATACCGAGCGGCTTCTAAAAGTGTGTGAATTGTTTCATCAGAGACTGCTTTGTCCAAAAAGGCACGTACAGATTTTCTTTGTTTTAGAGCTTCTATTACATTCATGAATTTATTTCCTATTATTTATTAGAGCATCTCAGATTTAGAAATACATATTTTTATAAACACTAAATAGTGATTAAAGATCTTTTATCTACTTCGAGACAAATTAATTAACCTTTATTTTCTGTTTATTCCTTGCGGTAATGTATCAGCCGAACGTATTTCTTGGGATTCTAAGATTGACGGATTTTCTAGGTATGCATATAGAAACGTCATTGAGTCCTGACCAAAAAACAATTCTTCATCAATTATGAATGTAGGTACGCCAAAAACACCAACTTCAATGGCTTCTTTAGTATTCAGCATTAATTGATCTTTGATACTCTGTTGTGTAATTTTCTCATCAGTATTTTCAAGCGATAAACTATCACATAATTCTTTCCATTGTTCAGGGTTATCAGTGCTTTGACCTTGTTGCCAGATAAAATCAAAGATACGATTAATTGCAACTAGGTCATTCTCTAGCAATATCGTCAAACGTAAGGCTTTTAGAGGATTAAAAGGATGAGCTGGAGGTAATTTTAATTCTATATTTTGCTGTTTAGCCAGCCAGCTAATATGTCGAAAGGTGTACTGTCGCATACGTTCAATTTCTGCAGGACCTTTGGTGTCGAAATGATTTAATAAGCCTGCAAATAAAATAGGTTTTGGAATGATTTTCACATCTTCAGGTAAACTATGAAACTGCTTTAGTGCAAGGTACGCAAAGGGTGAAATGTAATCAAAATACCAATCAATTTGTTTCATGCTTCAATGCTTCTTTTAAAGTTGAGGTAATAGAAATACGAAAAATTATTTGTAGTATTGATTATAACTTACGTTAACGTCAACGTCATAATTGCTAGGATTATAAACCGTAAATTGATAAGCTGAAGAGATGAATAAAGTAGATAAACCTCTAAGTAAATCATCATCTCAAATTACACCAGTTGTATCTTCACCGTGTATTAATCTGTGCGAATTAAATGATGAAAGTATTTGTGTTGGTTGTTATCGATCTATTGATGAAATTATAAACTGGCTCTCTTTAAGCAGTTACGATCAACTATTAGTCATAGAGCAGTCAAATTCTCGTAAAATATTGGCTGACTGATTCATGATAAATGGCATAAACCTTCAATACTTTCCTATTTCTATAAGTGACCAAATGGGAGAAATTTGCACTTTAGCTTCTAAGCCTATTCGGATCATATCTTTGGTGCCTTCACAAACTGAGTTGCTTTTTGATTTAGGGCTGGTGGAAGAAGTCGTTGGAATTACAAAATTCTGTACCGATCCTGCAAACAAAGTAAAAAACGTGAGAAAAGTGGGTGGAACTAAAAAGTTTAATCTAGATGTTATTGCCGAGCTAAAACCTGATTTAATCATCGGAAATAAAGAAGAAAATTATGAAGAAGGAATTAATCAGTTAAAACAACATTATCCAGTTTGGATGAGTGACATAGTGACACTTGATGATGCTTTGAAAATGATTCAACAAATTGGAATCTTAGTAGGGAAAAAGTCCAAAGCTAATGAGATGGTTGAAAGTATAAGACAAAGTACGTCTGATTTAGAGAATGCAGTAAATAATAAAACTGCTAGTACTAATGATTTTAAAACAGTTGCTTATCTGATTTGGAAAAAACCATATATGGTTGCTGGCAGTGACACATTTATCGATGAAATGATTAAGTTGTGTGGCTTACATAATATATTCTCCGATCAAGATCGCTATCCAGAAACTTCATTAGAGTCATTGCAAGATATTAAACCTGATGTAATTATGCTTTCCACAGAACCCTTTCCGTTTAAGCAAACTCACGTAGAAGAACTACAAGCACAATTACCATACTCTCATGTGATTTTAGTCGATGCGATGTACTTCTCATGGTATGGAAGTAAATTACTAGGGACAGGGGATTACTTACGTTCACTTAAAAATACGTTAAAAATCAGTTAATAAAAAATAAAGAGATCAAATATGGGAAACAGAATTTCTAAAGTTTATACCCGAACTGGTGATGGCGGTACCACTGGAATTGCTGGTGATATTCGTCTCGATAAAGATGATTTGTTGATTCACGCAATCGGTGAAGTTGATGAGCTAAATTCGGAGATTGGTGTAATTACTGCTTTTTCTGATGATGAAGAAATCAATACTCAGTTACAGGGTATTCAGCACGATTTATTTAACGTGGGTGGAATGTTTGCCTTTCCTGAGTTTGATGGATTTGCGGTGTCTCGTGTTGATGATCTTGAAGTATTGATTGATCAATACAACGAAGAATTAGAGCCTTTAAAAGAATTCATACTCCCAGGTGGTAACAAAGATGCAGCACTGGCTTTAAAAACTCGTGCAGTATGTCGTAGAGTAGAACGTAGCTTAGTTACTTTAATGCACTTTTATGCTGAAAATGAAGTTGACTTTAAACACGCCGATCACGACCAAATCAGTGGTGCTATTCGTTATGTAAATCGCCTTTCAGATCTTTTATTTACCATAGGTCGTTTGCTTAATAAACGCGGTAATACATCAGAAATCATGTGGGCGAGTCATCGAACCACCTAAAAGTATGTATAGAGAGTTGGAGAGAAACAATAATGTCAGTAGAAAGTAAATATCTTCAAGATTATCGTCAAATGGAACGTTCTGATTTTGTTCATTTTATGGATATTCAAGTGCGTTGGGGTGATGCCGATGTGTTTGGTCATATAAATAATACTTTATATAGTCGTTTTTTTGAATCATCTCGTCTTACTTATTTTGAAGATGTCTCGCAATTAGAGTTTTCATATGGAATGCAGATTGGAATTATATTAGCAGATATGAAAATATCTTATCTACAGCAGCTCCATTATCCTGCGGAAATAGAAATTGGATCACGCATCAGTCGAATGGGAAGCAGCAGTTTAGATTTAGATGCTGCAGTATTTATAAAAGGCCAAGATCAAGTTATTAGCACGTCTCGAGCAACCTGTGTTTGGTTTGATTATACTGCTAATGAAACACGACCCATACCAAATGAAAAGCGTGAGAAAATAGTTACATTCGAACGTATCCCGCCTGCTTAATTGATTTCTTCAAGTTTGTTTTATCTTATTGATAAGGTAACCATATTACTTTAAAAATACTAAAAAGTAGGGGGGTGTCATGTTAGAAGCAGTAGTGGCTATTTTTGTCTATAA
>CALISP010000315.1 GCA_938041705.1 uncultured Cocleimonas sp.
TTAGGCTTAGAATTACAACTAGGTACTTTGTTAGATGCTAATCAGGATCTGCAGCGTATGCTTGGTATCCAGCATCCCGCAGCAATTGCCATTATTGATTATGGACCATCTGAATTGACTAAGGATCTTGCAGCTCATACCTTATTTCCATTTGCGACAACGATTGAAAAAGATTCTGTAAGTTCTAATAATAATTCTAGTGACAGCTCTAGCAATGACTCTAATGAAAATAACTTCTCATGGAAGTACCAACCATTACTGAGCACTATGATCACCAGTTGGTTAGAATCAGGTGATATTCAAGGTAACGTAAAGTTTGACGATGAATCCGATAAACCAGGCCCATTGACGATGGGTATGGCATTAACACAAGTAAATATAAACGCGGTAAACCCTGATACTAAAGTCATACCAGAACAACGAGTTTTAGTGCTGGGTGACAGTGATTTTATGCGAAACAACTATATTGGTCAGGGTAGTAATCTAGAGTTTTCTAACAATATTTTTAATTGGTTGAGTGCTGATGATGAACTAGTTTCGATAAAGACTAATGTTGTATCAGGCACAACTTTACATTTGTCAAAAGCAGGACGCATAGGTCTAACTTTGCTTTGGTTGGGTTTGCCCTTAGTGTTGTTTGGTTATGGTACTTGGCGCTGGTTAAGGCGCAGAAAGCGTTAGTTTTACTGAAACTCGCTGAAATATAGTTAATAGGGGGATTTATGAATAGAATGATTGGTCTGATGCTTGTGGTATTTATAACAGGTTGTGGAAGTACAGGGTTAAACTCAGAAGGTGCGTCATCAAAACCTGCAGATACCAGTTTTTATCAACATTGGGTACATTCCTACGAAGAACAAAATGGGAAGAAAGTACCTAATATCTTTCGTCCTAAAGGAAGCAAGGAGTTTGCTCCAAGCCGTTTTCGTATGCAATTAGCTTTTGATCCAAATGGTCAATGCAACTATATGTTTTTAAGTCCAGTTGATGCTCACCAAATGCGTGATTGTGTTTATACTAAAATAGGTAATACAGTTTATTTATATGATAACGGTGGTGCATCTTTGACTCATTTAGCCTTTACAATTCAATCTGTAAATAAAGGTGAAATGCGCATGTCGTACGGTGTTGCTAAACCAGCTGTAAAAGACGCTAAGAAGAAAGCTAAACCTGAATAAGTTATAACAAATTATATAAAATTGAAATAATAGTTTACTTAAAATGACTACTTCGAATAAAAAACGACTTTTCCAAAATTTAGCACTGATCGCCATAATTGTTGGGTTAGCAGTGTTTTTGTGGGCGCAACAACAAGCTGATAGGGATGATAAAAGTAATTTTGCATCAACCCTCTATGATAAGTCTATCGGTGATGAGGCAACAGAAATATTAATTCATGTCGAAGGCAGAGAAGATATTTTACTGAAAAGTATTAATAATAATTGGATGGTGGTGCAGCCCGAAGAATTCACTGCGGATAAAGAGCAAGTTCAGCATTTATTTACAATATTATCTGAAAATGCTGAGGCAAGTTATGACCTTAAAGATAAAGACTTGGCGCAATACGGTTTAGATGAAGATCGTTTAAGCATAAGTTTTAATAATGTGAAGTTAGTCTTTGGTGAATATAACGCTGTCTCGCACAAGCGATATATTCGTAAAGCAGAAAAGATGTATTTAGTATCTGAAACTATAACGGGTTTATTGCAGGCAGGTGTAGATGCTTTTAGAATGAAGGAGTCCTCTAGCGAGGGTATTCTTGAAAACACTAATAAAACTGATAAATAAACCATGCCCGAACTCCCCGAAGTAGAAACGACGCGCCGCGGCATTAAACCGTACATTGATAAACAGATTGTTAGTGAGATTATTGTTCGTCAGCCTAAACTGCGTTGGCCTGTGCCACCCGAGATTCATCAAATGGAGGGCCAGTTAGTTGAGTCTGTTACTCGCCGTGGTAAATATATTTTACTTGAGACTAATACTGGCACAGCACTCATACATCTGGGAATGTCGGGTAGTTTGCGGGTAGTTGAAGTAGGTGCAGAAGTAGAAAAGCATGATCATGTTGATATTGTCTTAAAAACAAATAAGGTAGTTCGGTTAAGAGATCCTAGACGCTTTGGTGCATTTTTATGGACGACACAAAACCCACTGAAGCATAAATTAATCCGTTCACTGGGCCCAGAACCATTAACATATGAATTTAACGCTGATTATCTATTTTTAGCTTCTCGTGGTCGAAGTATGAGTATTAAACAATTCATTATGAATGGGCATATGGTTGTTGGTGTAGGTAATATCTATGCATGTGAGTCCCTCTTCATGTCGAAAATATCCCCCAAATGGTCAGCTGGTAAAGTATCTAAAGCTCGCTATCAAAGACTGGTAGATGAGATAAAGACAGTTTTAACAAACGCTATTGAGCAGGGTGGAACTACCCTACAGGATTTTTTACAAGTCGAAGGCTCACCAGGTTATTTTAAACAAGAATTAAATGTTTATGGTAGAGCAGGTGAACCCTGTTTCACTTGTAAAGCTCCGATTAAACAAATCAATCAAGGACAACGTTCCACCTTTTATTGTGCGAAATGCCAAAAATAATAAAAGTTAATCGTTTAATAAAATTATAAATCCCATAGCCCAACATACTTTTTTGTATCGTTTTTTTAAGCAATACGAACTATTGCCCAAAGTATGGGGGTGTTATTTATAATGAGCCCTATCCAATATAAGTGTTTATTCTAAAACTATATTGATTTGTGATTCGCTATTTTTGGTCTACTTAATATATTGTCTGTATTAATCGAAACGTTCAAACGGGAATGAGTTAACCCTATTTTATTTTCTCAATTTAGAGCGTAATTTCAAACTCTAATTATCAATTACCCTCTGATTAATGAGTGAATTCTTATTCACTGTTCTTTTAGGTAAGATTACAAGTAACAACTCTATGAAAATTTTCATAATCTATTTTTTAAAGTTTCAATTATGAAATGCATAAGTATGCACGGCTCATAACTAACAATCACTTAAGGTACTCCATGATAAATATTCCAAGACTAGATATAAACGATGCATACATGCTTATTGAAGGTGCACGTAAACATGCAAATGAAATTGGCTTACCTATGTGCATAGCTGTAGCAGATGACTCTGGAAACTTAATAGCATTCGAGCGTATGGATGGAGGCAAAGCACATAGTATTATGATCTCTCAAGACAAAGC
Organism: uncultured Cocleimonas sp.; assembly: GCA_938041705.1. Taxonomy (GTDB): domain Bacteria; phylum Pseudomonadota; class Gammaproteobacteria; order Thiotrichales; family Thiotrichaceae; genus Cocleimonas. The sequence continues at coordinate 3,230 of CALISP010000315.1, forward strand.
TTATACGGCAGGTGCTGCACGAAAAGCTACACATGAATACAATGCAGCTAACACACCAGGAAATCTTGCGTTCGGTATTCATACAGAATGTGGCGGCCACATTAGTACTGTTGGTGGTGGTTATCCTGTGCTTATTGATGGAGCTTGTGTTGGAGGGATTGGAACAAGTGGAGGATTACCTGCACAAGACATGGAAGTATCTCAAGCAGGGTTGGATTATTTCTTTGCGAATAAGTAATTTGATTTATAAGGTTTAATATTGTGATGTTAAAAAAAAGCCCTTTATAACGTTAAAGGGCTTTTTAAAATTATCTATCTAGATTAGATAACTTTTCCGCCTTTCTCCGCACATTCAGCTGCCGTAGCTTTTACCCAACCAATACCTTTACAACTATTCTGACCAGCACAGGCTGAGGTAGCAGTCGCGCATGCACTTGTGCCTTTGCAAGAGTTAATGCCAGAGCACTTTACTTCTGCGGTGGCTTTATCGTGAGATGCAGCAGAAGCCGTATTAACGCCAGCTAATAATAATGTTGCAGCAGCTGAAGCCATTGCCAGACCTGAAAGTTTTTTTACTTGATTCATGATAAATGTCCTTTGGTTGGTTTGAGGTGTAATTATAAATGCAAGACGTTTGGAGTAATCATAAACAACTCCAAAGCGGTCATAATAAGTACTACGGTAAAAACTAAAAGTCGGATGCATAAAGCATATTTACTATTCACGCCTATTCATCAAAACAAAACAGGCATAAAAAAAGCGCTACAATGAGCGCTTTTTCCTATTCAAGCTTATAACTTATTTGTAATAGGCTGTCTTTTTGAAATGTTTGGTTAGCAAATAATAAACAACTGCACGTTGTTTATTTGAATTTGATCTACCGTACTTTTCCATTACTGCATCAATACCCTTATCTAAATCTGGACCATCAGCAAGGCCTAGTTTTTTGATTAAAAAATTCTTTTTCAGGGTTGCTAACTCAGTTTTATCAGAACCTGATACTTTTGAAGCGTCTGCTTTATAAATAGCAGGACCGCAGCCGATGGTTACAGCTGTAAGCAAATCCATATCTGCTTCTTCGCCACACTTTTCTTTAAGATCTTTCGCGTACTTTTGAATCAACTCTTCTCTTTTAGACATA
>CALISP010000316.1 GCA_938041705.1 uncultured Cocleimonas sp.
AGATAAAGCCTGGGGTGTAGATCCAGATTCGCGTTTGAGTTGTCAGGCGAAAGTCGGAACAGAAGATTTGGTTTTAGAAATGCCGAAATACACTATCAACATGGTGTCTGAAAACCATTAATTAATTGTATTTTTGTTCAAGTTTGGCGTTGGGTATTTAATTTCAAACTCTAACGTACTGTATGTACGCTTCGATCCTGAAATTAAAAATCCGCATTGAACTAGAACAAAAAACCTACTTAATTAATTTTTAGTTGGCTTAGCCGTAAAAATATATATTAAAAAGACACCACCCTACTTTTAGGGTGTTTTCTAAACAGAACAGAGGAAATGAAATGGAATTAAAATGGGTAGATACACTAGATATTGCAATTGATTTAGATGAAGCTCATCCTGATGTTGATCCGCAATATATTCGTTTCACTGATCTGCATGCATGGGTTTGTGCTTTAGAGAATTTCAATGATGATCCTGAAAAATCTAATGAGAAAATTCTTGAATCTATTCAGATGAACTGGATTGAAGAGAAAGAGTAATTAAATACCATTGCTCTAAATAACTTAGGTTTGAATAATAAGCCTAAGTATATCTATGTTAGAGGTAGTCATATTTCTAAGAGATGTATTCAACATCTCAGTATATTGAATACTACATAAAAATAACAAATAACTGCTTATAACGATTTCCCTCAATGATGTTATAAACCCTCTCGTTTGATAAATACTTACTATTCTTGTTGTAATATCTCCTTTTTATGAGAACTTGTTAATATGATGTTAGACAAGAAACGCTCTCTTATTTAAGATAAATTTCAGGCATCGAACTGATACTAATGATACGCATTAATAATAATCAAGAAATTACGGAAATTACACTTACTCCAAATCGTTCTTTAACAACAAAACAGACTCAATGGGTTGTTTTTGGTGTTTGTACAGTGGTTTTTATCATTGCTTTATTTTGGAGTATTCAAGGGGCATTTTTAGTATTGCCATTTGCAGGTTTGGATATTATTTTATTTGCTTACTTCATGTTCAAAATCAATCGAGATAGTCTACGCAAAGAGTTGATTACAATTGATTCTCAAAAAGTTCTTATCCAATCAGGAAAGATAGATATAGAAAAGGCTTTAACCTTTTCTCGGCATGATACTTATGTCGTAGTCGCAGAACAACAAGATAAAAAACCATTAGGCTTGAAGCTCAGTGACTCAAAATCATATTTCGAACTCGGGTCTTTCCTAACCAATAGTGATAAAGTTGAAGCGCGCAAAGCACTTAAATTAGCAGGTTTAAGTGAAATGAATGAGCAATGGTGGCAGCCACTAAAATAATGAGTTTATTAGAAAAGAGTGATAGCCGGAGTCAAGGCGACGGGATCGAAGGATAAGATAAAATAAAATCGAGTCAAAAGTAGGGGGGTGTCATTTAATAAGTGCTTACTTAAGAATAATAAATTAAGTTATGGAACTCTGCATGAATAGTTTTATTCATATTACGATATCCATGAGATTGATCGGCTGTAAAACGTAATACATCTCCTGCCTTTAGTTTTTTCCATCTACCTTTAATACATACTTCCATTTGTCCCGATACCACTGTTATGTGCTCAAATACACCTTTGTCATGGGCCTCAGATAGATGAGTTTGTTCTGGGCTTAGTTTTATTGCAAAAACTTCAAATCCGAACCTTGGATCAAATGGGAATAATATTTTAGCTTTTAGACCCTGCTTATGAGATGTGAAAGTTGTGTGAGTACTTCGTACTTTATCATCGTCGACACCAACTAATAAGTTATCTACAAAAAGTGAAAGAGGTTTATGAAAACCTGTCGATATTTTCCATAATGTAGACATGGTTGGACTAGATTCATTACGTTCTATTTGACCTAGCATCGCTTTGCTGACACCTGTTTCTTTTGCAGCACGGGTTAAACTCCAGCCTGCTTGGTGACGAATTTCTTTTAGTTGGGTACCTATCTCATATTTTAGCATTACAATCCTTCGTATTAGTGCTTGTGCAGTATAGCGCACAAGACTATGATGTATTTGTGCGTTATAGCATACATTGTTTTTTGTATTAGAAATTAAATTTTTGAGTATTATCATGTCAAAACATAATTCGAAAAATAGCTCAATGGGTAATTCTAATTATGGTTTTCCACTGAAAATCAGTCATATAACCTCAGGTTTTCTCGCCGTCTTGGTTGGTTATACAAGCTCTGTTGCCATAATTTTTCAAGCTGCAAGTGCGGTAGGTGCAGATCAATCTTCAATTAATTCTTGGTTATTATCTCTTGGCTTAGGCATGGGCTTAACCTGTATTGGACTTTCTTTTTATTACAAGAAACCGATTCTTACTGCTTGGTCAACACCAGGAGCTGCTCTTTTGGCAACTTCATTGGTCGGGGTTTCAATGAGTGATGCCATTGGCGCTTTTTTATTCAGTGCCGTATTGATTACATTAAGTGGCCTAACTGGAAGTTTTGAACGCATTAGCAAAATTATCTCACCTTCTATTGCAGCAGCTATGTTGGCGGGTGTGTTGGTACAGTTTTGCCTTGAGATATTCACTTATTTACAACAAGAATCCTTGTTAGTAGCGTCGATGTGTATTGTGTATTTATTAGGTAGACGTTTCTTTGCGCTTTATGCAATACCTTTGGCATTATTGGTTGGTGTATTGATTGCTTGGACCTTAGACCTATTTTCCAATCAAGAAATCACATTAGAATTGGCTCAGTTTGTTTTCACAATGCCTACTTTCTCTTTAAGTAGTCTAATTAGTATTGGAATTCCTTTGTTTATTGTAACGATGACTTCGCAAAATATGCCTGGCATTGTTGTGATGAAAGCCGCTGATTACCATCCTCCTATATCACCTATCATTACTGTTACGGGCATCACAACATTTCTACTTGCGCCATTTGGCGGTTTTGCCTTTAACTTGGCAGCAATAACAGCTGCAATATGTATGGGAGAAGATGCGGGTAAAGACAGAGATAAACGTTATTTAGCAGCCGTAAGCGCAGGAGTATTTTATCTTATAGCGGCATTGTTTGGAGCAACGGTTGTTGCATTGTTCTCAATAAGTCCAAAAGCGTTAGTTTTACCTTTGGCAGGATTAGCTTTGCTGGGAACATTAGGTAATAGCTTAGCGCAAGCACTGGAGCTTCCAAAAGAACGCGAAGCAGCTTTGATTACGTTTCTTGTAACGAGTTCAGGATTAGTTTTCTATGGTGTTGGGTCAGCTTTTTGGGGATTAGTTGCAGGAATGCTAGTGCAACAAATTATCCATCAAGTTAAAAAATAATCCGTATCTTTAGTCAATTATTTAAGTTGTAGCCAAAAAAAGATCCGCCTTAAAATAAAGGCTAATGCCAATACTCTAAGACGGATTAAAGTAAAAATATTACTGCTTAATTGATTTCTTTTTTACGAAAATTGATCAATGTTTACTTCTATTATGGTGACGGTTTTTATGTCGATTATGGTGGCGAACATTATGTCGATTATGATTTCTGTAATGACGTTTGTTGTTTCTGTAATGATGTCTATTACGGTAATGACGTCTTGGATAATTATAATAACCTGTACCCAATACTATAGACGTTGATACAGGGTAATAAGGGCGTTCAACGTAAACAACTTCAGTATTCGTTGTATGTGTTTGTTGTGCCGTATTGTTATTACTATTTCCATAGTTATGAGCGTGTTTGCCTGCTCCACCCGGATGTGAATGCGTTCGGTTAGCGTGCTTATGGCTTATAGAAGGCTTTGCAGTAGTATTATTTGATGAATGAGAATGACTTGAACCACCGTGAGAATGATTAGAGTTATTACTATATGAACTACCACCATTAGTATAAGGAGTGGTTGTTGCATAGCCTCGTGAATTAGCATTTCTACGGTCTTGTTCTTGACCAACTGAAGCTCCAACTAAGCCGCCTAACACAGCACCTATAGCTGCGCGCTTATCACGATGGTTGCCAGTTGATTTACCAATTCCTGCACCCACTAATGAGCCTATTACTGCGCCTGTTTGCGCATTATTTGAACAACCAGTCAGTCCTATGGTTGAAGCCGAGAGGGCTAATATTAAAAATAGTGATTGTTTTTTCATAATTAAATGCTCCTTAAGAGGGGTAAGTAGGCCTAAAGTAAAAGGCTGGGCATCAATGCCGTGTAACTACACCTATAAGTGACCACAATAAAGTTACCGTTCATACAAATACACCTTCTTTACGTAACTTTACAATTAGTTACATATAACTAACATAGGCTTTGAGGGCTCATTAATAAGAGTAGCTAGTATCTAATGTTAATAAATAATCTATATGAATAGAGTAGGTTTAAAAAGAGTCTGTATAACACGCTCGCGCGAAGGGAAAGCGTAATCGCATCAATATCACTTAAAAGTAGGGGGGTGTCTTAATTAAACGTTTATAATCTGTTCTTTATTTAAGATGATTGTAATAATGAGTTTTGTTGGCGAATTAGATGAATTTACATTTTTTCCTACATTGGAAGATAACAAAGGTATTACGCTAGTATTCTTCACTGGGCCGCACTGTGCTTCATGTCATCACTTAAAAAATTTGCTGAATGTTGAATATGCTCAATTTAAGAATCATTTTTCTAGTTTAAATACTGACTTTTCCGCTTATGAAATTAAAGCAGATAAAGCTGCAGCCTTAGTCAATGAGTTTGGCGTATTTCATTTGCCCAGTATGTATCTATACAGAGCTGGCGAATTTCATTGTGAATTACAATCGGAAGCTATTCCTTCTAAATTAATTGAAGCGATTGATCTGGCGTTATCTAAACCTGCAGAAGAAGAGCCTTAATTATTAGGTTTTTAGATTATTAATATAATTACAAAATCTAAACTTATAACGTGAAGCGTGACATAAAATTGCGAATTACTATTCGCAGTTTTTTACCTTTGATTTCCTGAGTCTTAAATAACCATGATCAACGAATCTTATTTTCGACTAAAACTCATCGTATTCGCATTAGTGTCCGCATCCTTTACTAATATTTATATTACTCAACCCGTATTACCTATCTTACAAAATGAATTCTCTGTCGACTTAGTTACAGTTTCATTCACTATTTCTGCGGTAGTTGTAGGTATTGCACTCTCTAATCTGCCATTTGGAATGCTGATTGATCGTTATCCTATTAAACCCATAGTTTTAGTCGGTGGAGTAATGGTTGCAGTAGCTGGTGTAGTTTGTGCATTTACATCAAATTTTTGGGTGTTGATTACAGCTAGGTTTGTGCAAGGCTTGTTTATTCCTGCGCTGACTACCTGTCTGGCTGCCTATCTAGCTAAAACATTGCCGGTCTCTAGTCTTAGTATAGTCATGGGGTCTTATGTATCTGCTACGGTGTTAGGCGGGCTTGGTGGTCGATTATTGGGAGGTTGGATACACGAACCGCTTGATTGGCGTTATTCTTTTATCACAGCATCTGTCTTTATATTGGTTGCAACTGCTATGGCAATGAAGTGGTTGCCAAAACCTGATCAAAGTCTAATCGTTAATCGAAATCGCGTGAGCTTTCTTGATTTACTAAAAAGAAAAGAATTGTTGCTACTGTTCTTTTGTGGAATGGCTAGCTTCTCTGTCTTTTCATCAGTATTTAACTACTTACCCTTTAGATTAGAAGGCGAGATATTTAATCTCTCGACTGAATCTATTACTTTGGTATACCTCGTTTATATCCTTGGTATTTTCATGGGCACAACTTCAGGAAGAATAAGTAATCGTTTTGGTAGCGGTAATACGCTGTTACTAGGTTCATTGATTTTTGGTGTTTCCTTATTAACGATCTTATTACATTCGATTATCGCGATAGTGATTGGATTAGCAGGTCTTTGTGCAGGATTCTTTATGATTCATGCAGCAGCTGTGGGTGCTCTTAACAAAAAGCTAAGTAGTGGTCATGGCAGAGCAAATGCGCTTTATGTATTGTTCTATTATGTTGGTGGAGGTTTGGGTATTACGATAGCGGGTTTTGTATATAAAGTAGGGGGGTGGAATATGATGATCTTACTTTCAATCGTATTGTTATGTGTTCCTGTATTAACGGGACTTAATGAAAGAAAGTGAAAGAAAACACTACTGAGATAGATTTTTATTATTATTAATTTATTATGGGTAATAACTTACTACATAAGAGGTAAATAAAATGACGCTAACACAACTATTAAAACTGAGCTTAATGTCTGGATTAATATATTTATCTCTAGCGACAACACCTGTAATAGCGTTTGATTTAGGTAATGTTATTGAAAAATCCTTTGAAAGATCAGTCGATAGAAGAGTCCGTAAAGCAGAAAATGAAGTAACAAACGAGATAGATAAAACGATTGATAAGGCTGTCGGCTCCGTAATTCCTGATCTAAGTATCAGTGCTAAAAAAGACGATGGTAAGAAAAAGGATATTTCAAAGGGGATTATTATTTTCGGTTTTGTAGATTGCCCTAAATGCCAACAAGCCTTCGCATTTATGAATAAGCGTAATATTCGTTATCAATTAATGGACCCACAAGAAGATGTCAAAGCAATGAAAATGGCAAAACAAAAGGGGTTAAAAACAGTTCCCGTTATTTTTGTGAGTAATGATAGAGTTGATGGTTTTACTGAAGCAAGTTATACCGCGCTTTTTAAAAAGCACGGTGTAATAAAAAAATGATGTTATTTTTGTAAAAAAGCTCGTTTAACGACTAGTTCGTTTCTGTACGTTCTTTCAAACGAATATAATGTTCAGCCGAATATTTTAAATATTTCTTTTCTTTATCAGTGAGTTCACGCATCTTTCTAGCAGGGTTTCCAACCCAAAGAAATCCACTTTCGAGGGTTTTTCTAGGTGGTACAACACTGCCAGCTGCGATCATCGTTTCTGTTTCTACCACGGTACCATCCATAACAATTGCTCCCATACCGACTAGTACTCGATCCTGAATTTCACAGGCATGCAGTAAGGCTTTATGTCCTACGGTAACATCATCGCCAATAATCAAAGCATAGGCGGTTTGTGAGGCACCAATTTTTTCACTATGTTCATTTGGCGCGTGCGTTACATGCAACACCGAACCATCTTGTATATTGGTTCGTTTGCCAATCTTAATGTAATTAACATCACCACGGATAACCGTCATTGGCCATACAGAACTCTCTTCACCAATTTCAACTTCACCACTCACTAATGCAGTTTCATCGACATATGCGCTTTCGTGAATATTAGGATAATGTGATTCAAATTTACGTACCGTCATGAATGTGCTCTCAAATTAAATGTGTGAAAAAAGCGTGACCTAGAAAAGGAACCCAATTACTTGAGCTTCATTATTTCAGATGCGTTACTTATTTTAGATACTTCAGCTTACCTGCAAAGAGTTGTATTGTAAAAACTACTGAAAAGTAGGGGGGTGTCTTTTTTATTATCACCGATGATCTTTCTTTGTCGATAAGATAATTGCCGTTTCTGTAGATTTAATTCCATTGAGTAAGCCAATTTCATCAAGCGTTTTATCCAAAGAGCTAGCACTAGGTGCATTTACAACGGCAATTAAATCTATCTTCCCGCTTACAGTGTAAAGCGTTTCAATTCTCGGATTAGCTTTAAGCGCAGTAATGATGTTAGAGCTGTGAGCAGGTTCTACTTTTAAATTAACATGGGCGTGAATAGAATTATCTAAATATTCTTTTCCGAGCCGCAACATATAACCTGTTATTACACCTGTATTTTCTAAACGCTGTAAGCGCTGTTGTGCTGTAGTTCTGGAAACGCCTAGTTGCCTTGCTAACTCACTAATTGATAATCGTGCATTATCTTTTAACGCTTCTAGAAGTTTTTCATCTTTAGGATTTATTGCTCTCATAGTCAAATTATAGACACTATTACTAATAAAATAGTCAAAATGATTAAAATAATAGTTAAAAAGAGTAATTATGTAGCTATTTTGCGAAGTTGATTGAGTCGATAATATTTATATCGCAACGCTTTAGTGAGAAAAAATTAAAATGAACGCAGTGCAACAGCCAATAATGAAAGCTTTTGAGCAATGTCGCTATAAAGATACAGCACAATATATAAAGCTAAGCACCTTTAGTGATCCAGTCTATCTTTTTAGCGATATGGCGCTTCTAGAGCGTGTGGCTGAGTTTAAGCGTTTGTTTGATGGAGAGCTAAGCTATGCCGTAAAAGCCAACCCAGAAACACTCTTATTAGATTGCCTATGGAGTTCAGGAGTAAAAAGTTTTGATGTTGCGTCAATAGGTGAAATAGCACTTATCACTAATCGGTTCAAAGGAGCTCATTGTCACTATAATAATCCTATACGTTCTGACGATATGACATCGATAGCTGCACATGAGTATGGTGTCCGTTCGTTTGCTGTCGATGATATGACTGGTCTCACTCAGATTTCTGCATTGGGATTGTCTGATGTAGAAGTTAGCATTCGTTTTAAACTTGATTATTTCGATGCGGCTTACGATTTTGGTAGTAAATTTGGTGCAAATATTAACCAAGCTACTGAAATTCTTACAAAAGCAAATGAGTTAGGAATGCGATGCTCTTTGACCTTTCATCCTGGATCACAATGTGCTGATTCGACAATGTATGTTGAACATATTAAAGCTGCTGCAAAAATATCTCACGATGCAGGTACGCAATTACATCGTCTCAATGTTGGCGGAGGATTCCCTCTTCCTTATGAGAATACCCAATTAGCCTCACTTGAACAATATATGCGAGCAATTCAGACTGCAGTAAAAACTCATTTTGGTGATGATTCGCCTACATTATTATGCGAGCCGGGTCGTGCACTTGTTGGTTCGAGTACTTCATTGTTAACGCAAGTTATTCGAGTTCGTGAAAATGGAGATATATTTATTAATGATGGAATATATGGCGGTTTGCAGGAACAAATGTTGGTTAAGTTAGATTTACCTTGTCGTGTGTGGCGAGAAGAAAAGTTAATTTATAATTCTATTGAAGGAAAGAATAACTGCACTGAAACCATTGTATTCGGACCAACCTGTGATCCGATTGATCGACTGCCTAATAACATTTTTTTGCCGCATGATATTCAACAGGGGGATTATATTGAGTTTGGTTTGATGGGTGCTTATGGTTCAGCAACAGCTACACGGTTTAATAGTTTTAAATCAGAGAAATATATTAAGATTCAAAGAGGATTTTCATGTCAATGATATAAAAGACACCCCCCGACTTTTAGTCATTCTTTATCTTTTAAATGACACACTGGCAATCAAACCGGGTTTGTTATCGCTAAGACTTATCTTTGCATCATGTAAATCAACCACTGCTTTCACCAGACTCAAACCCAAACCATTCCCTTCGGTGCTTCGTGCGCTATCTAAACGATGAAAGCGTTTGTATACATTTTCGTGTTCTGATTCTGGAATACCAGTTCCTTGATCACTAATAATAACTTCTATGTTTGAATCATCTTTAGCAATTGCACTTAAGCTAATGATGCTTTTCGCTGGAGAATATTTAAATGCATTATCTAACAAGTTTGTGAAAAGTTGTGCAATCAATTGTTTATTACCATTAATATTTAAGTCTTTACCAGTACTGTATTGCCAAACAATTTCTTTTTCATCGGCTACTATTTCATAGATTTCAGATAAGTCATTGAGTAGGTCATTTAAAGAAAACTCAGTCCAATTCTTACGTGGTTCACCTGACTCGATTTGGGCAATACTGAGTAAAGCATTAAAGGTAGAAATAACACCATCGATATCTTCAATTGTGTCATCAGCAAAATCATCAAACTTGAATTCATTCCCAGATAGTCTGTTTTTATCTAATTTAGCAGATTCAATTCTATGTCGAATGCGATTTAGTGGATTACGTAAATCATGCGCTAAGTTATTACTCACTTCACGAGTGCCGATCATTAGTTCTTCATTTCGATCGAGCATGCGATTAAGTGAGCGGCTTAATCGATCCAGCTCATTATTTCTGTCATCAATAACAGGAATTCTATGCGACAGATCACCATCAATAATATTGTCAGCGGTTTTAGTGACTGCGTTTATGCGATTTAACATACGGCGTGCCATCAAACTACCGATCAAAATCGACAACGTAAATATTATTGAGATGGCTATTAAACTTGCTTTAAATAACTGATTTAACAGGTCTTGCGTTTCTTCTAACTCAGCACCGACCAATAATTGATATCCACCAGGAAGAAGTGTTAAGAGAACTCTTACAGTTTCATTAGTGTTACGGTCATTAACATAATCGACAATCTCTCCCATCGGAATACTTGCAAAAATCTGATTCTGATTATTTTCATCGATGATTTCAGGGAGTTGTTCAGCAGGTATAAATCGCTTTAAATCGAGTTTACGTTGATGGATTAGAGCATAAATATAAAAGGGTCGACCTTCTTTCTTATTGTAAATATTTATATCTTCAGTAAGGCCTGTCAGTGTGCGTTTTCGATAGTTTTCTAAAAGTAAATTAGTTTCTAGTTTAAGGCGTCTATCTATCTGATCTTCAATTTGATTTTCAGCAAATTTGTACACCGATAATAATGCTGCAGCTGCAATTAAACTAAATAAAAGTGCATACAATAACGATAAACGAAATACAGATGTGCGTAATATTCTGCCAAGTATGGACATTAAATTGAGGTGGTTTTAGCTTGTGTGTCCGGCCCTTCATTAGACAAGTCAGGGTCATGCAGAATATAACCAGACCCACGTACTGTTTTTAGTAAAGACACATCAAAATCCTTATCAATTTTGGCGCGAATGCGACTGATATGCACATCAATTACATTCGTTTGTGGATCAAAATTATAATCCCAAACTTTCTCTAACAACATCGTTCGAGTAACTACTTCACCTGCACTTCGCATTAAAGATTCGAGTAAAATATATTCTTTAGGTTGCAACTCGATGACAGTATTTCCACGAGTTACTTGTCGTGATAATAAATCTATTTTCAGATCTCTGACTTGTAACGTATTAATTTTATCTTGGGGTTGATGCCTACGGATCAATGATTGGATACGCGCTAATAATTCACTGAAAGAATAGGGCTTTACTAGATAATCGTCACCTCCCGCTTTAAGACCTTCGACGCGCTGATCAACTTCACCAAGCGCACTCAAAATGAGAATAGGTACATTAAAACCTTGCCCTCGAAGTTGCTCAATAATCGATAAGCCATCGAGTTTTGGTAACATTCTATCAATTACCAAAGCATCATAATCAGCATTCATCGCCTGTTGTAATCCAGCCTCTCCATCGGCGGCATGGTCAACCACGTAACCACTTTCTTGTAGGCCTTTTTGGATGAACTTAGCGGTTTGTGTATCATCTTCTATAATGAGTATTTGCATATCGAATCTCTGATTAACAAGTAAACCTTAGACTTGCTGAGGGTAAGAATCAATCAAATGAAACATTAAATTTTCTTAATGTAACGGTCAACTATTGAAAAGGTTGGATATTGTATCTTAGCTGTTCTACTCAATATTTCTCAAGGAAAAGGAAATTAAAAATGGAAACAGCGACTAAACAATCTTCAACAGCAGGAAACAACCTATTTACAAAATCGAAACTAGCCATTGCTACAGGTTTAATCGCAGGAGCCATGGGAGCAACAATGCTTTCATCAGGTCCATTGTTTGCAGATTCAGCGACAACTAATACCTCAGCAAAGATAGCGGGTTCACTTCCTGACTTAACCACAATGATTAAAAATAATCGCAGTGCGGTTGTAGGTATCAGTGCTAAGTTTTCAAAACCTAAGGTTGCTCAAGGTAAATCTAAATCTAATCAATTCAAAGGCCTACCTCCACAATTAGAAGAATTGTTTAAGAATATGCCAAAACAACCTCGAGGTTATGATTTTGGAAACCGTCAAAAAGAAGCTAGCGGATCTGGTTTCATTATCTCAGCCGATGGTTATGTTGTTACTAACGCTCACGTTATTGATGATTCAACAGACGTAACTGTAAAACTTGAAGATAACCGAGAGCTCAAAGCAAAAGTTATAGGTATAGATAAGCTCAGTGATATTGCACTATTGAAAGTAGAGGCAAAGGATTTGCCTTCAGTAAATCTGGGTGATTCAGATAAGTTGGAAGTCGGCCAATGGGTCGTTGCATTAGGTACGCCATTTGGGCTTGATTACACAGCAACGCAAGGCATAGTTAGTGCATTGTCTAGAAGCTTACCAAAAGATACTTATGTACCCTTTATTCAAACTGATGCAGCCGTAAATCCTGGTAACTCTGGTGGACCGTTATTTGATCTAGATGGTAAAGTAATCGGTGTTAACTCACAAATATACAGCCGTAGTGGTGGTTACATGGGTGTTTCGTTTGCTATCCCCAGTAACATCGTTAAAAACGTAACGGATCAGTTAAAAGCTAATGGCAGTGTAAGTCGTGGTTGGTTAGGTGTAGGTATTCAGGGTATTGACAAAAGCCTTGCTGAATCTCTGGGTATGAGTAATTCAAAAGGCTCATTAATCACCAGTGTTCAGCCAGATAGTCCTGCAGATAAAGCTGGCTTACAAGCAGGTGATGTTATTACTCAGTTCAACAACCAAGCGGTTGAAGATGTTAGTGAACTTCCCGTAATTGTAGGAAGCACTAAAATTGGTTCTGAAGTACCTGTATTGATTGTCCGAGCTGGCAAAGATAAGACTTTAAAAGTGACTGTTGAAAAACTTAAAAGCAAAGACGATAAGCCAGTCATTGCTGCTGTCCAGAAAGGCTCATTAGGTGTTGCCGTATCGAGTTTAACGAGTGAAGAAAAAGCAGATTTTAAAAACAAAAACGAAGGCGTTAAGATTGAAGAAGTCTTAGCCGATAGTGCCGCAGAAGCGGCAGGTTTAAGGTCTGGAGATATCATTCTTAAAGTTGGAGGTAAAAGCATCGAGTCACCAGCAAAATTGAAATCGACAATTCAAGCAGCGGATGGCGATAAGCCATTAGCGATATTATTGAAACGTGGTGATCAATCAATCTTTATTGCAGTACATCTTAATTCTTAATCCTTCCTAACTAGTAAAGGTTTTATCAGGGCAAAATATTCGCAAATCTCCACCCTGTAAAACTAAAGTATTAAGATGATTGGCATCAACAGACGAAAGTTTGTTGATGCTTTTTTTATGACTGGCGTTTGCAGTTAAATGGGTAATTATCGGATAATTAACCAGCATCAATCAAACAACAATCAATCAAAAAACACCCCCCCTACTTATTGGGTATATGTTGTGGAAACTGTTATCTCTCCCTGTTTTATTTAAGTGATCTGATAAGCTTATGTTTTAGATATTTTACTTAATGGTTATATGAAAGAATTAAGAGAAAAGATTAAACCTCTATTTTTGCCTTTGTTCTCAATAGTAATGGGAATAATTATCTTACTCACTCAAAAAAGTAATCAAGACTTTATTATCAGTAAGAATGAGTAT
>CALISP010000317.1 GCA_938041705.1 uncultured Cocleimonas sp.
CATATTCAAAAACACAAAGGCATTTAAGAAAATGAACGATAAGTAATACGTCCATGAAAGAGGATACACTTCCATAGTCTCATACATCACATCAGTCCAATCTTCGAATGTAACCACCCGAAACAGCGTTAGCATGGATACTGCAATATCACCCCATAAGGTTTTATTAATTCCCTCAAAAAGGAAGCTACCAACAGCGGCATAGATATAGAACATGATAAACATTAACAACAAAACATAACCCATCGGTGGCAATGCTTTGAGTAATGCTGAAATCAAGATTCGTAATTCTGGAATGATTGAGATTAATCGTAACACCCTGAAAACTCTTATCAATCTAGCCAGCAAAACCATTTCAGAGTTATCTATCGGGATTAAACTCGCAGCAACAATTAAGGTATCAAAAACATTCCAGCCTTTTTTGAAAAAACTCCAACTGTGACCTTCAGCGATGAAACGAATCACTATTTCAAATAGAAACAAATAAGTAATCGCTAAATCAAGATACTCCAGAATCGCAAGATAAGTTGGATCAATATCATAGGTTTTTGCTCCAATTAATAAGGCAGATAAAATGATAACGGTGATAATAAAGAACTGAAAAATTTTGTTTTCATTGATCGAAAACAAAAAGTTCTTAATAGCTTTGGCTTGCATAATGTACTCGTTAGTTTTTTTAAGCGACGAAAGTATAAACGATAAAAAATTTCTAATTAGAAACTTTTTAGTTATAGTTTTTCCACACTAAAATTGAGATTTCAATAGACCTACTAAAGTGATTAAGATTCACTAATAAGTACCAAAGATGATAATAAGGTCACTTAGGAGCTAAACAATGCATAATCTTAGAAACTATGAAAAATGAATAGTAGGAGGGTTTCTTTTTATCTCACGTAAGCTTAATTGCTAAGCAATAAACTCTATTATCTTTGAAGAAAGACACCAAAGGCTAAAAAACTAGGCTACTACCTAAAACAAAGCCTAATAGAAATCCAAGCATGACAATAAAATATTGACTACATTATGGTAATACAGAATTTAATATTCCAGCGTATCTTATGAAATTTAGCGTTCAACTTTCAGCTTACTATCCTGATAAAGACTATGGTGGTGACCAAGTCTATAAGGATATGTTACAACAAGCTATATTGGCAGACCGGCTTGGTTTCGATGCTGTTTCAATCACCGAGCATCACCTCATTAATATTCTTATGATGCCAGCGCCACTGATTTTCGCTGTTAAAATTGCCGCGCATACTAAAAATATCAAAATCATGACCTCCATTGTAGTGCTACCACTGCATGATATGCGAACCTACGCTGGGGAATTAGTAGTTGCTGATATATTCACTGAAGGTCGTCTTATGCTAGGTGTAGGGCGTGGCGCCTATGCTTTTGAAATGGAGCGTCTTGGCGTGCCTATGGATTCAACCCAAGCGCGCTTCAATGAATCTTTAGAAGTGTTACAAGCGTTACTCAGTGAGGAAGAAGTTTCTTGGGACGGTGAATATTACCAATTCGATCCCTTAACTATTATGCCAAGACCAATCACAAAGGGCGGTCCAAAGATGATGATGGCTGTAATGAATCCTGAAGGGATCTATCATTGCGCGAAACGCGGCTTTCATATTCAAACAACTCCGCTTGCAGGCAACCACCAACTATTAATCGATCAAGTCAATGGATTCAATCGCGCCAAAGATGAAATGCAAGAGCATGGAAAAGACTTAACATTAAGCTTATCCCGAGTTACTTTTGTCTCCAAATCTAAAAAAGACAGTGAAGAAAAAAATGCTCTTGCCTATGAATATTATAAACGTTTTGATAATGTTTTTACGGGCCCCGGTGAAGTCGACTCAGGCATGATTAAACCTTTGCCTCGAGAGCAAAGCCCTGAAGACCTAGCCGATAGTTTACTCATTTGTACACCTGATAAAATGATTGAACACCTACAAGTTTATGCCGACCTTGGCATTGACCGTGTCATCTTAAATATCAATTTTGGCGCATCACAAAAAGATATTTTAGAGTCTATTACAACCTTTGCTACTGAGGTTATGCCTCACTTTAATTAAACATAGAATATTAATATAGGAATAGAAACTTGCCCATCATTCGAGTAGAAATGTTTAGTGGTCGTAGCCGCGACCAAAAAAGAGAACTAGTAAAAGAGCTAACCAATGCCTTTGTTCGAACCTGTGGTGGGTCACCTGCAGCATTAACGATTGTTATCGATGATGTTGAAAAAGAAAATTGGGGTAGCGGTGGTGAACTATGTTCTGATAAATATCCTGATGAAAGCCCAAAGTAATTAATTTAAGGTGTTATAGGAACGTTTTAACAATTTGTTACAGAAACATCTTACTACCAAAAATCGTAAATGAGATAAACCCATGAGTGCAATCAATTGTACCTATAAAATCAGCGGTTCCGGCCCACCCTTGTATATGATCCACGGTATTGGCGCGCGCAAAACAGCATGGGACGAAATCGTAGCTGGATTAGAAGAATCATTCACCTGCATCGTTTATGACTTAAGAGGACACGGCGAAAGCCCTACTCCTCAAACACCTTACACCTTAGATGAGTTAGTGGAAGATTTAGAAAGGCTACGCAACCACCTAGATCACAAAAAAATTCATGTTATCGGTCATTCATTAGGTGGAATGATTGGCCCCGCTTACGCTCGAGCATATCCAGAACGAACCCTTAGTGTTGGATTGCTCAGTACCGCTGCAGGCAGAACGGAAGACGATAAAAGCAAGCTCCAAGCTGTTGGTGAGGCAATGCAAACAAAAGGCGTGATTCCGGTGCTAAGTACCTTTGTCGAACGTTGGTATACCGATGACTTTATTAAAGAACATCCCGATAAAGTACAGGCACGCCTGAAACAAGTAGAAGATACCCCTACTTCTGTCTTCCTTAGTGTTTTTTGGATATACGCCCGCACTGAAATGGCACCATGGTTACAAGAAATTAATTGTCCATGTCTTGTATTAACCGGAGAATTAGACGGAGGATGCAATCCTCGCTTAAATACATTTATTGATTCAGAATTACCAAACTCAGAATTGGTAATATTGGACAATCTTAAACACTCTATCTTAATGGAAGCGCCTGAACGAGTATTGGAGCCATTGACCCAGTTTTTATTAAAACAAGACAATGAGTAAATCATTACTGAAGCCTTTATTCGAAAACCCAACAAACCCAAGAGACACTCTTTAATTAATACCTAAAAGTAGGGGGGTGTCTTTTAAGATTCATCTTCATACGGTTTAAACCAATTGTTTTTGTAAGTGGCTATTTTTTATTAATGATAGGGCTATTTTTAAATTCATAACTTTCATTCGTTTCTTCATATATAGCTTAGTAATAAACTTAAGCG
>CALISP010000318.1 GCA_938041705.1 uncultured Cocleimonas sp.
TAATTTGGCTCATGTAAACAAATCAGGAGAGACAGCTTATAGAGTTGCGCAGCGTTATCAAATGCCAGAAGTTGCTGAAAGGCTAGTGAGAGGGCGTAATTAATTTTATCTCAATAGAGAATAAAGTTAATCAAAAGTAGAGTAATTAAGGGGTTTTTTATTCGGCTTTATTAAAAAGGTACCTTCTTGTTTTAAACTTGTATACGAAACAATTTAAACTAGGAAGGTACCTTTTCTGGTATTTGACTAAAGCTTAGTTAATTTAGCCAGTTAACATATTATTTGATCTAAATAGATTGCAATCACAATTGTATTTAAAAAATTAGAATATGAGGCCACCAGTGGCTACTGTCGTTGTGCAATTCACTATTAAGCTACTGTTAGCAGTCAATACGCCAGTTGCAGGTGTTGTGGGAGTTGAGGTTGGATCAGTCGCACTTGCAGATCCATAAGTGCACGTTGAATTATCTCCAACTGTTATTGAGAAATTCAGATCGTTTGTACCGCTGTTGGTAAATTGCTCACTACTATTACCAGCTACAGTAAAAGGCCCAAAGTTAGCTGTTGGGTCGGGGATATTCGTTGGGACTGGGCCACCTGCATTTGCATCAGACACTAATTTAACGCCGCTGCCCATTGATACTAAAATACCTGCACCGATTAACACTGTAAAAAAAGTATTAGCATTTTTGTTCTTTTGTTGGGATATTTTAAAAGCAACAATGAATAATAATAAACTTAGAACAACAAGCATAAAACCAGAAAGCGACGGTACACTAGTAGCTGAAGGCATAGTAAAATTTACGGTTGCTGTTGCTGCAAATACAGAAGAAGCATTCGCAATAGTTAAAAAAGCAATTACTCCAAGTTTTGATGTTATTTGACTGATATATCTCATTATTTTCCCCCATATTATCCTAAAAATTATAAACAATTCCATTTGTGGTTATTTAAGCCGCCAGAGATACTATCATTTTTATTCAAGGAAGATTTATATAAAAATTAACTAATTGATGTTTTCTTCTTTAATCTGTTTTTACCATATTGAATGGACAATTGGTGGGGGACTTTTATATTTGAATGACTCTATATTTGGTTTCTTTGAGCAACACGTTTGACGGCAGTTTATTGTGAGTTTTTATCTTTAACGCTATCTATTAAAACTTCAGAGAAATCTGCTGGCTTTTTTCGATATACGACATGGTTTCCTGCAAAAGTTTTTATAGTCCAGCCTCTGTCTTTTGCACGTTTCCAAGATAAATCTTCTGACCTCTTTAAAACTGTCATCCCTTTCGGTAAAAAAGCAATATAGGTCACGTTAAGTCTTTTGGCTGCAGGATTCTTATATGAAACAGCTTCGGTATAAGTCTTATATGATTGAATGACATCACGGGGAAATGGCTTAGTAAACTTCAACCATGGGAAGTGAATCATTCCGTTGATTACTTTGTAGTTAGGCTTCAAGGGTTTTACATCAATCATCGACATACCATCATCGGGCACCATCGCATCGACAAACGTTACATGGTGAATCCGTTGTGGAATTCGTTCCATCACTCCAGTCATCACCATCCCAGCATAGCTGTGACCGACCAATACAATATTGTTTAATCGCTCGAAAATTATCATATTTACAATATCGTTAATATGAGTCGTAAGAGTTATGTCTGGGCTAGATAGGTGGTATTTTTCACCAAGCCCAGTGAGTGTAGGTCTATAAACCGTATGATCTTTTGCGCTTAGATGCTTATCGACCGTTTTCCAATCCCAGCCACCGCCAGTAGCTCCATGAACAATGACAAAGGTATATTTCTCTTCGGCTATAACTGGAGAGACAAGCAGGGTCAATACTATGGAAAATATAACGAGTAATGAGTTTTTCATTCTAAGGTCATTTAGAGTTATGGTTTAAAATGTCAGTTTAAAGCGAATAGATACATTTATAAATAACTTATACGCAAAATAACTAATTCAATCTTAGGCAGATAATAAGCAAATCACTGATATAGCTTTTATAACAATACTATTAATTAAAGGTGTTAGAAGCGAAGAAAGTAATAAAAAGTAGGGGGGTGTTTGTATGTAAGTATAAATCAAGGCAAAACTAAATATTTCCCTACTTCAACTCGAAATTCTTTGTAGTCATCCCAGCTTTTTTGAAAATCATATTCATCTTTTGAATACATATTGATTGAATACGTATCGCCATTTTTACTGATGTAAGTAAGCTCTTTACCTTCCCAGCCACAACAAACAAAACGTAGTCTTTTTAAACCAAATTGTTGCTGTAAGTAATCTTCAACGACTTTGGCCTCGGAACCTGAAACTGAATAATAAGACTCCAAAAGGACGGAAGGAGTTTTCGAAACTTTTTTGCAATTCTGAAATTTAAGTTCGACTGGTTTTAAGTTTAAATCTTGGAGAAAATCTTTACATTCCGATGAATTGCCAGATGCGCCAAAAGAGATAGCTATCAAGAGCAATACTAATACGGTACTGATTTTCATATTAAGTCTCATTGATTGACCTTATAAAAAGAGTTAAATTACTTTAGCAATTACGAATATTCCCTCAGAAATCCAATAAAGTCGCAGGGTGTTCCCATGAAATTAAAAGTTTAAGCAAATCATCGCAACGCATTCGGGTAGTGTGTGTATTACGACAGGGGTGCATATAAATCCATTCTTGCTCTAATAAGTCTCGTTCAATATAAACTTGCACCTTTCCCGAATGATCGTTTATGACGGCAAGTGGCGATACTGAGCCTGGGACT
>CALISP010000319.1 GCA_938041705.1 uncultured Cocleimonas sp.
GAGTAAAAATGAGTAAAAGTAGGGGGGTGTCATTTAAATATATGATTTTACCTCAATACTCTTTACAAGACGCAAGCATGACGTTCTAATCACGACTAACTAATTAAAAGTTGCTAAAAATGACAGATATAGAAAAGCCATTAAATTTCATTCAAAAAGTTATTGAAGAAGACCTTGCTTCTGGCAAAACGAAGCAAGTACAGACGCGCTTTCCACCAGAGCCGAATGGCTATTTGCATATCGGTCACGCTAAGTCTATTTGTTTAAATTTTGGCTTAGCAAAAAAATACGGTGGCCAATGTAATTTACGTTTTGATGATACTAACCCTGAAAAAGAAGATATTGAGTACGTTGAATCGATCAAAAACGATGTTAAATGGTTAGGTTTTGAATGGGCTGGTGAAGTTAAGTTTAGCTCAAGTTATTTTGATCAGCTCTATGATTGGGCCGTTTATTTAATAAAAGAAGGCAAAGCCTACGTTTGTGATTTAACTCAAGAAGAAACACGTGAGTATCGTGGTAATTTAACCGAAGCAGGTAAAAAAAGTCCATTTCGCGAACGTAGCGTAGAAGAGAATATTGATCTATTTGCACGAATGCGTGATGGTGAATTTCAAGATGGTGCGAGATCTTTACGTGTAAAAATCGATATGGCGCATGGCAATATGCAAATGCGTGATCCTATTATATATCGCATCAAAAATATGGAACATCATCAAACAGGTGATAAATGGCATATCTATCCGTCGTATGACTATGCTCACGGTCAAGGCGATGCGATCGAAGGTGTTACTCATTCTGTATGTACTCTTGAGTTTGCTGAGCACCTGCCATTGTACAATTGGTTTATTGAAAACTTACCTGTGCCAGCTGTTCCGAGACAATATGAATTTTCACGATTGAATGTAAATTATCTGGTAACAAGTAAGCGCAAGCTAAAGCAGTTAGTGGATGAGAATGTTGTGAATGGCTGGGATGACCCACGAATGCCGACTATTTCTGGAATGCGTCGTCGTGGCTATACTGCTCAATCTATTCGTAACTTTATAGAAAGTACTGGCGTTACTCGCGTAGATGGCGTGGTGGATATGAGCCAACTTGAATTTTCCGTCCGCGAAGATTTAAACGAAAATTCGCCGCGCGCGATGTGTATTCTAAGACCTTTAAAAGTCACTTTGTGGAATGTGCCTGAAGAAAATAGCACCGAGTATTTAGTGGCGCCTAATCATCCTCAGCGTGAAGAATTAGGAACACGAACCTTAATCTTTGATCGTGAAATTTATATCGACAAAGAGGATTTCCAAGAAGAAGGAAATAAAAAGTTTAAACGATTAGTAATAGGTAAACGCGTGCGCCTGCGTAATGCTTATGTCATTGAAGCAGATGAAGCGATAAAAGATTCAAATGGTGAAATTATCGAAGTGAAAGCTCGCATTATTGAAGGTACATTGGGTAACAATCCAGAAGACGGAATAAAACCTAAAGGTGTTATTCATTGGGTTTCAGCAGTACAGAATGTTGATTGTGAAGTTCGCCTCTATGATCGTTTATTCAATGACATTGCACCTGATGCTGGTGGTAAGGACTATATGCAGTCTTTGAATCCTGATAGCCTTGAAGTATTAACGGGATGTAAAGGAGAAGTGAGCTTGCAAGCACCGAGCACAGATATTCCTTATCAGTTTGAGCGAGAGGGTTATTATTTCTTGGATGAAGATTCTGATTATGATCAAGATCTAGAAAACCAAAAACTCGTATTCAATAGGACAATCGGATTACGAGATACATGGGATAAGTAAAAACACTGTTATTATTGTTAACTCAAGTCTTGTTTTATCAGAGCTTGATTCAATATAGACATAAAAAAGCCTCGCAACTGCGAGGCTTTTTTATGAATTAAGAAATTGCTTTAACCAGCAGTTACATTAACAGCAGCAGGGCCTTTAGCACCGTCTTCCGTTTCAAAATTCACTTTTTGTCCTTCTTCCAAAGATTTGTATCCGTCCATTTGGATAGAATTATAATGAACAAAAACATCATCACTACCATCATCGGGAGCAATAAAGCCAAATCCTTTACTGCTGTTAAACCATTTTACTGTACCTGTTGCCATTGCTGGGAACCTCTATAACGATAAAAAATAATTCAAGATCAGTTACAACATTGTATAAATATTGAACATAGATAATTAATCTTGACGTCATTTTAGTAATGATTAATAAACATTATTAAACGACTTGAAATCAAGAGTACCATATTGGTAGATAATTTCTAGCGAGGTTGCTTAAAAAATAAGCAATGCAATAGATTTAGTTAATCATAGGTGATTTCACTATTCCTGTTCAATGAAAATAAAATTACTGTTGTATAAGTACTGTAAAAAAATAAGAAAGGGATAAGAAGTAGAATTAGGTGAATTACTATAGAGATAAAGTTTTAGTAAGTATAAATAAAACTAATTATAGACTCTTTCGTGAACAAATCATTAGGCATCCTTTCGCCAAGCAACAATTAAGCCGGCAGAAATAATTATTGCTATTCCAATTAACGCAGTAAAATTGGGTATTTCATCATAAAAAAAGTATCCACCCACAACAGCCAAGGGTAAATAAATATATTCTAACGGTCCAAGTAGGCTAGAAGGTGCATTTTGATAAGCTGCAGATAACGCATAATGTATAACGATGCTGCATATCCCCAAGAAGGCTATCACTAACAATGGAGTCCAGTCAGGTATTAAAGTAGGACGATCTATGAAGCTAGTACCTATGGTTGAGGGTAATAACCACAAGATTAATATTCCTAACAGTCCTGTAGTTAAAAAGGTAATTGTTAGCCAACATGATAAAGCCACAGGATCTTCTTTCTTACAATATTTTCGGGTGAACACTTGGGTTAGCGCATATAAAAAAGCACTCAACAAAGCTAAAATCATTGTTGGATCAAATTCTACAGAGTTAGGTTGTAAAACTAATAATACGCCGATAAAACCTCCAATTAGACTAATGCTGCGCCATATGCCAAACGTCTCACCCAACATTATTCTGGATAGAATTACCATAAAGAATGGCCCACAAAAAAATGCACCAGCAACTAACGCTATGGGTATTTTTGCAAGAGCAAGATAAAAGCATAGATAACAAACACTCATTAGTGACGAGCGAAATAATATAGCTCTCAAATTGATGGTTTTAATGCTCGGAAGTTTTTTTAAATACAATAAGGTAATAAATAAAAAGATGAGACCAAACGTAGAGCGTAAAACTAATAGTTGCCAGACTGAAACGAGAGGAATTATAGACTTAGCAATTAAATCCCCAGCAGTAACGCTAATGATGCCAAGCAAAAGCATGAAAATCCCAAAGCCAATATTATCAGGCTTTATTGATTGGGAGTTCAACGGAGTAATCCGAGAGAATAGAGCACAGAGTGTACCTTTAGAAAAAACAGTAATTCACTCGAGTGTAGTTTAGAAAACTAGCTTGGTATGGTTTTATTTAAACTCATGTAGTGTTTATTAAGATTGAGTAAAAAATTAATCACGCTTTTGAAGTATTTAATACTTTCAATTTTGTCTTCATAAAATCACTATGTGACACATGTATTAAATCAGCAATTCGTCTTATCACATGTTCTTCATGTTTATCTAAACTATGATCAGCAAATGCTATTTGCCATAGTTTTTCAATTAATTCAATGCGTTGCGCTGCTGAATAATGTTGATTAATTAGACTGGTAAACTGGAAATAATCAATTGAATCAGCATGCTCCTGACGAGCTAAATCTACAATTTCATTAGTTTCCGTATCAGAAAGATCAAACGAATTTTTGACAATATTAAGTATGAATTCACGTTCTTCAGGTGCATCGTGATAATCCGACTCTGCAACCTCAATCATAAGTGAGGCCATCGCTAAACGAACCGCATGTTCATTTTTAGTACTATTTGAATTAGCGTTAGCAATAACGTTATCATCAAAAAAGCGTTTGATCTTTAGCAACATAGTTTTAAATATCTAATTAATTGATAGTTTTAAAAGCTTCATAAAAAGAGAAGCTAAGAATTGACTTGTTTACGTGCCAAGGTTTGCTGGCGTTCGAGACTTTTACGAACAGCACGTTCAGCACTATGGCAACAATTATCAATAGAGGTATATAAGTTTTCTTGAGTATCCTCTACAACAACAGTAGGTAATTTTTGTAGTTCAACATGGATCAAACACTTTTTGTTTTCTCCGCCTTTAGGGCCGTTCACATCAGATAAATGCACGTGCGCACTTAAAATCCTATCGCCAAAATTATTATGCATCGGCTCCAGTTTTTGTTTTATGTGGGTTTCCATCGCTTCAGTTAAAGAAAAGTGTTGAACTTGTATATCTATCATTATTGACTCTCCGTTTATTGTTACATTATTGGTATTAATATTAGTGACTGAAAGTTGTTAAATTTGCCTCTTTGTTAAGAATAATTTTGGTGATTTATAGATTGGATCTTGTATGTTTCCAACAAAAAAACAATCTATAGTTTAACTATAGTTTCTGAAAGTTATTTTTCAAGGAATAAGAATCGAAAAATATTACATTTTTTACTGGCAACATGACGCAGTTTTTATTATTCTACCCGCCTCGTTAAGCAAGCTTGTAAATTGCTGAAGCGTAGGAGAGGTGGCAGAGTGGTCGAATGCACCGGTTTTGAAAACCGACGAGGGTTTATAGCCCTCCCAGGGTTCGAATCCCTGCCTCTCCGCCATAATACAAAAACCCGTGAGCGTAAGCTCACGGGTTTTTTTTTTGATGGTGAATTTATTGAGGATCCTTATTGATTCGATAACGCTGTTTATAAGCAATATTATTTGAGGGAGAGGCTTTCGCTGTTCTTGATTATAGAATACTCCTATCTATAACAATCAGTTAGAATGGCTTTTCAGGGTTTAGCGTTAGTTTTTAATGTCTTAAAAAGCATGGTTATTGAATTTTAAAAAAGACATTCCCTCACTTAGTGCATGTTACTGTTGTTTTGTCTTTGCCGCTTTCTTACGTGCTTCTATCTCAGCAGCTACTTTGATTTGTTCTTGCATAACAAGATCTTTTTCCTTTTCTTTTAAAGCTCTTGCTGCTTTTTCTCGTTTAGATTTTAAAACTAGAGCAATTACGGTGACAAAGATAAATGCAGCAAATACGTATAAATATTCCATGATCATTATTCCTTTAAGCTATATTTAAAACATTATAGTTGAATATACATAATTCGTTTAAGGATGATATCAAATGCTAGACCTAGCCAATCGCGCTCAAGTATTAGAGCTACTTGAAGAATGCGAGCTACAAAAAAATGACTTAACGGCTAATGAGTTTGAGATGTTTAGCCAGCTCAAGTCTAAATATAGTGCGGCAGATGAAGGATCATTTGATGACAAGATTTGTTTAGAAGTTATGCTTAGGAATATTGGAATTCGTAAAAGTGTGAATATGAATAAAATGAAGCCACTCGAATTATTGAAGTAAAGAAAGATTAGTAGGAAAACATACTTGCTTTGCATAAGTTCTTATTACGTTTTTAAGCAACAAAAACGTAATATCACTAAAAGTAGGGGGGTGTCTTTTAATTAATAATATTTAATGTGGATATAACACTTTAAATACAATACCTTTTACAATCACAGTTCCTACAAACCTAGCTATTTTCTAAATTTGGTCAATCTAATGGATATTCTCGATAGTTTAAAAAAAATATTTGATGACAATTGTGTTCTTAATGACAGTGAGTCATTACAGACTTTCGGTAAAGATTGGACTAAGACACATCAACCTGATCCGTTAGCGATTGTCTTTCCTAAAAGCACTGAACAAATACAAGCTCTGGTTAAATTTGCGAATCAAGAATCTCTGTCGTTAGTTCCATCAGGTGGGCGAACAGGGCTAAGTGGTGGAGCAGTGGCTGCGAATAAGGAAATCGTAGTTGCTTTTGATAAGATGAATCAAGTCCTTGAATTCAATTCTGTGGATCGTTCTGTAAAATGCCAGTCAGGTGTTATTACCAAACAGTTACAAGATTTAGCTACGGAAAATAAATTATTTTACCCTGTAGATTTCGCCTCATCTGGTTCTAGTCAAATTGGTGGAAATATCTCTACTAATGCCGGAGGAATAAAAGTTGTGGGTTATGGCTTAACTCGTAATTGGGTTTTGGGTTTAACTGTTGTTACAGGTGCAGGTGAGATACTTAAGCTCAACCATGGTCTCGTAAAGAACGCCACAGGGTATGATCTTAGACATTTGTTTATAGGGGCAGAAGGTACACTCGGTTTTATCACTGAAGCCACCATGAAGCTAGCGCGTGCGCCACAAAATTTTAGTGTTATGGTGTTGGCCGTAACGGATATTCCCGCTTTAATGAAAGTCTTTGAAGCTTTCCAGAATGCGTTAGATCTAAGTGCGTTTGAATTCTTTTCAGATCTTACTTTGCACTATATGCACACCGATAAAGGATACGCAAAACCCACTGAGCAAGAAGCTCCGTTTTATGCGTTATTAGAATTTGATAATGACAATGAACAACGTGAAGCTAAGGCACTAGAGACATTCGAATATTGTATGGAACAAGGCTGGGTTGTAGATGGTGTGATGTCGCAAAGCATCGAACAAGCTAAAACACTTTGGAAGTTACGTGAAGATGTATCTGAAACTATCTCAGCTTACACGCCATATAAAAATGATCTGTCTGTGACTATTTCAAAGGTTCCTGATTTTCTTGATGCCGTAGATGAAATTGTAACGAAAAACTACAGCGAATTTGAAGTACTTTGGTATGGCCATATTGGCGATGGAAATTTACATCTTAATATTTTAAAACCAGCTGATATGGATGCTGGTGAATTTAATCAAAAGTGCTCAGTTGTTAATCATCAAGTTTTCGAAGTGACTCAAAAATTAGAGGGGAGTATCTCAGCAGAACATGGCGTCGGATTACTGAAACGAGATTATTTGGAATACTCTCGAAGTCCAGAGGAGATTGCTTATATGAATGCTGTGAAAGCTGTGTTTGATCCGAATGGAATTATGAATCCGGGAAAGATGCTGAAATAAGAATTATTCGATTAGATTTTAATATTTGTGCCTAATGTAAATATAAAAAAAGACACCCCCCACCTTTTTGATACTTTTTCTAAAACATGCCAAAGGTGGGGGGTGTCTTTTTTAAGATATTATTTGAATATGGTTTATTTACTGAATATAACCAAGTCACCTTGGCGTTCTGCACTGATTCCCGTCATATCAAAAGTGTGTGATTCACCATCATTTAGCACTTTTAAATGTTGTGGGCCGCAGCTTATTTTGTAGCCACGAATTACACCACAGTGAATCACGCCTAGTTTTTCATAATAGCCTTCTTTAACTTCTACTTTTTCTGCTGCTTCTGACATTGATATTTTCCTTATTGATGCGGGTAATTTATATAATTAGCTTAGCTTTTATTGCATCAATTACAACTACCCCTAAGCGATATAACTAAATCTAAAAGTACAGTTGGAAAATTTAGATTCATCAATCAAATCACACTACTCAAGATACTTTAAAGGTAGCGCGCCTGTATCAACGACTCTTCTCATTACAAAGCTAGATGTCACGCTACTAACTCCAGGAATAGTGGTGATGTGATTTAGTAAAAATTCTTGAAAAGCATCCATATCAGGTACCACTACTTTAATGATGTAATCGGCGTCCTGCCCAGTGATTAAATAACACTCAATAACTTCTTCGTAAGTTTTGAGTTGAGTTTCAAAGACATTAAATTTTTCAGGTGTGTGTCGATCCATACCTATTTGTATTATCGCTGTTATATCTAATCCTAGTTTTTTTCGATCGAGTAAGGTGACTCTATTTTCGATAATACCGTTTTCTTCGAGAATCTTTACGCGACGTAAACAAGGCGATGCAGACAATCCTATTTTTTCGGCAAGTTCTTGGTTGGTCAAACCTCCATCAGATTGTAATTCGTGGAGAATTTTAATATCAAAGGAGTCTAATTCAATTCTAGATTTCATAATAAAAGATGAATATGGTTAATTATATTAATAATATATCAATTATTGGCAATAAATTCTAATATAGATTAATTTCTTGTTAAATAAACAATGTAATAGCGCTCGAATTTATTTATCATTCCACTATTAGAAATTGCTCTTGTTTAGGATACTGTTGTTATGAAAGCTGGCTTCGATCATAAAAAATATAAACCATTCACACCGTTAGACATGCCGAATCGTGCATGGCCAAACCGTTCGATTACTCAAGCACCTAATTGGTGTAGTGTAGATCTGCGTGATGGAAATCAGGCATTACCAAATCCAATGAATGTCGAGCAAAAAACTCGCATGTTCAAATTACTGGTTAAGCTAGGTTTTAAAGAAATTGAAGTGGGTTTTCCTTCTGCATCACAAGCGGATTTTGATTTTGTGCGTGTTTTGATTGAAGAAAATATGATTCCTGATAATGTGACTATTCAAGTGCTTACCCAAGCACGTGAAGATTTAATCTCACGTAGTTATGAGTCACTAGCAGGCGTTAAACAGGCGATCGTGCATGTTTATAATTCTACGTCTACAGTGCAGCGTGATCAGGTGTTTAGACGCGATAGACAAGGTATTATTGATATTGCATTAAACGGCGCTACTTTAGTTAAATCCTATTCAGAGAAATACCCAGAAACAAAATGGAGTTTCCAGTATTCACCAGAAAGTTTTAGTCAGACTGAGATGGATTATGCGGTTGATATTTGTAGCCAAGTGATTGATGTTTGGCAGCAAGATAATAAACAACAACGTGTGATTATTAATCTACCTGCAACAGTTGAATCAGCAATGCCTAATATCTTTGCTGATCAAATAGAGACTTTCTGTAACAACATTGCTCAACGCGATAGCATCGAGATTAGTCTTCATACACATAATGACCGTGGTTGTGGTATTGCTGCAGCAGAAATGGGTATTTTAGCTGGAGCTGATCGTATTGAAGGTACATTGTTAGGCAATGGCGAACGTACCGGAAATATGGATATAATCACTATGGCGATGAACTTATATTCACAAGGTATTGATCCTGAGTTGGACATAAGCGATATGGCTGAAATAGTTGAGTGTGTTGAATATTGTACTAAACTAGAAGTTCATCCACGCCATGCTTGGGCGGGTGAATTGGTTTACACCGCATTTTCTGGTAGTCACCAAGATGCGATTCGTAAGTCTATGGATTACCACAAAGAACAAGGTCTGGAACATTGGAATGTCGCTTATTTGCCGATTGATCCACGTGATATTGGACGTGAATACGAAGAAGTGGTTCGTATTAATAGTCAATCAGGTAAGGGTGGTGTGGCATTAGTACTAGAACGCGACTTTGGAATTACATTGCCTAAATGGATGCATGGAGAATTAAGTGTTTTAGTACAAGCACATGTTGATAAAAGCGGTGAAGAAATTACGCCTGCAAAAATCCATGAGATTTTCCAAGATAACTTTATGCAAGTGAAAGATCTATGGAAACTTAGAGATTACACAATTCATGCGAAAGGTGATGAAGTAGAGTTAGAGTTTAATATTGGACAAGCGCCCGCTTTTAAAGGAGCGGGAAAAGGTGCATTTGAGGCACTAATCGATGCAGTTAAACAACGTTCAAGCAGTAATATCCGTGTCACTCAGTTTGATGAGTTCGCCTTAACCGAAGGTACACGATCTGATGCTATTGCGGCTGTTGCGATTGAAGTCGAAGGTGAGGTTTACAGCGCGTGCGCAATAGATGAAGATACCACTAAAGCAGGTTTACAAGCCTTGTTATCTGCAATGGATTCAGCAGTTAAACTAGAACAGATAGCTAAAGCTGTGTAATAGAAAGTACCCAAAAGTAGGGGGGTGTCTTTTATATATAAATTATTAACTTAAGTAGTTAGATAAAAGATGGCCATAAAAAAACCACCCCAAAGGGTGGTTTTTTTTATGCTTCAGTAATAACTTACTTACCGAATAACTTACTTGCTAAACCAATCGCGCCACTAATGCCGCCGATAGAGTCTAATAATGAACCACCAGTACTTGCTTGGTCCATCATCTGTGGCATTGCTTCACGCAAACCGCCAACAGCTTCTGATTCACTTAAGCCAAGTTGTGAGGCAAATTCTGATATCTTGTCAGAACCGAATAAATCAGTCACTTGACTGTCTTCCATTTCCGCATTTGCGCCATCACCTAAGAACGAAGCTGCTAAGTCTGCCATTCCGCCGCCTTGCATTTTTCCTAGTAATGATCCGATGTCTAAGCCACCTTCTGCGCTATCGCCAGTTAGACTAGCTAAAGCATTAGAAAGCATATCTGAGTCAAGCCCACTACCTGCTTCACCACTTCCGTTACTGTTCATAAATGCCGAAGCGCCCATCTTTAAAAGACTGCCCATATCCATAATAATATCCTAAATGATTAATAGTTGTTGTAACAACAATAAGTGTGACCCTAAAGAGATAAGGTTCAATTAATGACTTATTAGTCTTGCGGGATTCTTAACATTTGACCTGGGAAAATAAGATCAGGATTTTGAATGACTTCTTTGTTTGCTTCAAAAATATCTGGATGACGGTTACCATCTCCATAAGCATTTTGAGCAATCTTCCAAAGGCTATCGCCTTTTTGTACTTCGTAATACTCAACGGTAGTTGTCTGTGCAGGTGCTGTTACTTCATCTGCTCGAACTTCTTCAATACCCATTGCATTACCTGCCATTAAGATAACTTTCTCAAGTGCACTTGGGTCATCGGTATCGCCTTTAATGGTTGCAACACCATCTTCCACTTGGATCTCTAAGTTATTTATTCCTGGATTATCTTCTTCGATATGCTTCTTTAGCTTTTCTGGTGCTTCGTCTTCATTACCGAATAATTTCTTGCCGATATTCTTAGCAAAACTTAATAGACCCATGGTGTTCTCCTTTTAATTTCTGATTTAAATGTATGCGAAATCTAATGATAGTCCAAATCATTAGATTTCGCTGAAACTATAATAAGGATCTTATTGAAAAATTCAATGAGACTTTAATGCCACACTTATGGAAACTATTCAAAAGTAGGAGGGTGTACTTATTTATTAATAAGATAAAGGATATTTCATTAATTATTACAAAAAAGAGATAGCCTATTTAAATTAAGCCATAGTCTTGGCCATATTTTACTGCAGCTGTTCGATTTGAAACATGTAAACGTCTAAATAAGTCATTCAAATGTACCTTTACAGTATTTGCAGAAATATCAAGTTCGTATGCAATTTGCTTATTCAATAAACCTTGAGATAATAAATACAATACTTCTTGTTGGCGTGTCGTTATTTTATCAACATGTTGAATTTCTTTGACTGGCTGATGATTTGGTTTACTAATATACATATCACCATTTAGTACGGATAAAATAGCATCCAGCATTGTCTTACGGCTGCAATTCTTACTGATAAAACCTGATGCATTATTCTCAATTGCCATACCTGCAGCTGATGGGGAATCAGTAACTGAAATAACCATCACCGGTATTTTTAGGTTTAGTTGGCTTAATCGTCTAATTAAGTCGTAACTATTTGCCTTCGCGTTGTCATTTATACCCAATAATATTAAGTTGGGCGAATTGTTATTATTAATTCGTTCATAAGATGAAAAAACATTATCCGCGTATTCAGTTGATATGTTTTTGTCATGTTCCTTTAATAAAGTCCGGATTCCATCCGCAAACAACCTATGGTCGTCAATTATTAACACTTTCATTTGCGCTTCTCCTTTTCGCAATTTTACTTTCAGGTTGCCAGATTACTTTGGCTGATGAATAAGAATTTCTTATTATGGTTTACTATTTTTTGCTATTCGTAGGGGTTTCCTGAAACATATAAAAAATCATGAAGACTTTTTAGTGATATTGATATTAGAGCAAAATTAAATAGAGACAATGGTACTTAAGTACTATTTTAGACCACTAGTTTGTATCTTATAGTGAGTTAAGAATTAGATAACACGAATCGAATTAATATATTCAGATTAGCTTCAGCCTTTGGGCCTCTAATACTAGAGAGGTTCGATTTTGTACGGACAAAATTATAAATATGTTTGAAATATGCTTTTTTACTGTGGAGTCAGATATACCTAATTTATTTGCTATTTGTTTGTTGGAATCGCCCTGCTCCAATAATTGAAGAATACTATATTGCCTTGAGGTTATTCCGAGGTTTTCGGCATTCGAAAATTGTCGATCTGAAGAGCTTGAGATTTCAGTTGAAATAATTTCAGACTTGAAGCTGTTACCTTGCTTTACTTGTTTGATACCTTGAATAATTGTGTTGACGTCTTCTGATTTATGGATGAAACCTCTTGCTCCTTTTTGAAGCGATAATTCAGCTATATCAGGATCATTACTAGCTGAAATAATAATAACAGGAGCTTTTATGAGATTTACTTTTAGCCATTTCATGAAACTAAATCCATCAAGTCCTGGCAACCCAATATCCACAAGTAATAGATCGTAAATGTTTCCATCTTGAAAATATTTTAGAGCTTCATTGACATTTTCAGCAAGATCGACAGCTTTTACTTCGTTGATATTTTGCACAATTTGCTTCAATGCGCGAGAAAAAAGAGGGTGGTCATCAAGGATTAGTATTTTCATTTCGAATACGCTGTGATTTCTACTTACAGCAGTTTGATGATATATATAGGATGCATAATTCTTATATATGAGGAAAAAGGATGTTTCATAAGTATCAACAGCTTCAGGTTAATAGGTTTAAAGGATCATTTATAAGAGGTTTTCTGTTTAGTTTACTTTATATATTAAATATTAGCACAGTTTATGGTAATGAGAATTACATTGATGAAGATAGCTTATTTGATGATGTAGAAACGGTTATAGGAGCTACACGCTTAAAACAAAAAATAACAAAAGCTCCTGTTTCTGTAACGATTATTGATAGTGACATGATTGAAGCATCTGGTGCATTAGAAATACATGAATTATTAAGGTTAGTACCTGGTTACTTTTCTTACTCTGTTTCTGGAAACGAATTTGGGGTGACGAGTCATTTTGGTGCAGAAGATTTACCTTCTAGATTAGAAGTACGTGTTGATGGGCGCTCAGTACACCAACCATTATTTGATACTGTTATATGGACTACTTTGGGAATCGATGTGTTAGATATTGATCATATAGAAGTCGTAAGAGGAACTAGTGCTTCTGTTTATGGGTCTAATGCATTTCTAGGAGCTATCAATATTGTAACTAAAGGAAGTCTTTTGCAGAAACATCAAACGACAATTCGAGTAACTGCAGGAAGTATCGATAAAAAGGATCTTACCCTTAATCATGCTGGTAATATTTCTGATGTTGAATATTTTGTATCTTTAAATTCAAAAAGTAACTCGGGCTTTAAAGAGCTTAAAGAAGGTTCTTCTATTGATGATAAAAATATAGATGGCAGTAAGTCATTTAATATTAAATTGCAGGGTACTTATACTCCAAACATTCAAAACAATTTTACATTTGATATTGGTCTGGGAGCAAATGATGTTGAGATTCCAAATCGAGAGGACCCGAGGGGTTTCAGTAATCGTGACTACAAGACTAATTATCAACAGCTTAAGTGGATAAGAGGGGTAGGACAAAACCTCAGTAAATTCTCTATATATCATAATTATTTGCAACTTAGAGACGATTCCTCATTTGGGGCATTATCAAATGTTATTGGTGTTCTTCCTGAACAAATCCCGTTTATATTCCCTGGTCAACAAGATCAAGAAGTTTTCGTAGATAGAAATAAAGGTTTTTCAGAACGCATAGATATTGAGTATGAGAAACAATTTAACTCTTTAGATAAGCTCAATATTGTTTTCGGAGTAGGAGCAAGAAGAGATATCGTAAAAAGCCAATATCTATTGGGGGATGATGCACAAGCTCAAAATATCTTCAGAGTTTTCTCTAATTCAGATTATCAGTTATCAGAAAAAACAAACCTTAATTTAGGTTTTTTATACGAAAAACCAGAATCGGTTTCATCTGTTTTTTCTCCTAGAGTGGCACTAAATTACCAGTTAAATAAGACCCAAACATTAAGAGCTAGTGTATCTAAAGGTTTACATTCTCCTTCACAAGCAATCAATAAAGCTAATGTAGCTGCTAGATTCGAAGATGGATCATTACTCAATCAGTTTGTTTTGAATCAAGCAGAGGTTAAACCAGAAAAAATTAATTCATACGAATTAGCTTATTTGCACAGATGGCCTGAAGCTGGTAGTCAGCTCGACGTTAAGATATTTCATGAAAATATAAAAGATCTCGTAAGTAGATCAAACGTTGATTTTTTTGATATCGATCAGAATGTTCTAATGTATGAAAATAATGGTTTTGTTAAAAACAAAGGTTTAGAGCTACAACTACAGCATAAGTTCTTATCTGTCTCTAAGTTAGATATGCGTCTTGCATATGCTTACATTGACTCAGAAGTGCTTAGTCAAAATGGAGATAATTCCTTTAGGTTAAGAAATAATATTCCAAAGCATTCTGCTACGTTAATGCTCAATAAAAAGACTAAGAATGGCTATCGATTAAGCACAATACTTCAGTATCAATCAGATAGGGATAATAGCGATGAGGGAATTAAAAGGGTTGATTTCAATATTGGTAAAACAGTTGAT
>CALISP010000320.1 GCA_938041705.1 uncultured Cocleimonas sp.
TCTTCTGGGATGCCGTCAAATATGTTCCGTAGTGCCTCCTTTTCGACAGTGTCTTTATCGACGCCGTCTAACCCCATCACTGCCTCTGCGATAACTTTACGCAAACGGTTTTGATCCAGTGGTTTGGTGTCCCCATTTGAAGTGGTGATATTTATTGTAGATTTTTTATCTTCTTTTTTGCTGTCTGTAGTTTCAGCTTTCTCTGCACGAGCATTCGCACGGTCTTCACGATAGATTACGTAAGCACGTGCAATTTTACGTTCACCCGAACGCATTAGCGCTAATTCTACTTGGTCTTGAACGTCTTCTATATGAGCTACGCCGCCATCAGGCATACGGCGAAAAAGGCTATCATTTACTTGGATAGCTAATTTTTTAACCGTGTCATGAATTCTTGATGAAGCTGCTGCTGTGCCGCCTTCAACGCTAAGAAACGCTTTGGTTAAAGCTACTTCAATTTTGCTGACATCAAAAGGCGTAACTTTGCCGTTACGGCGTACTACTTTAAAAATTGCATCTTCAACAGGTGAAGTGCGTGACATGGTTTCGTCAATCGCATTTTTAACGATGTTATGTTGGTTAGCGTCTAAGTTGCTGTCGTTTACAACATCGTTCGCAAAGTCATCACCTGATGTAGGTTGCATATTTTTCTCCGTGTGATGAAGCAACTTTCTTAAAGTTACTTCATGGCAATTTATATAAATTGTTAGTTATTTAGTGTTACGCGCATTAACTTTTCGGAGATATTCTTACTTCCTTGAATTCTTCCTTCCTTGAATACTTTGCGCTCTTGTTGTGCCTTTTTATTTAGCTGCAATTATTTGCCATTAATAAAACATTCTATTTAGGTTTTGTTTGTATGCATTCCTAATAATATGACTGTTTATATGGCTACTGGTTATTAGCTACCCGTTAATATTGAATGTTTTTTTAGATATCTGATTAACGAGTTATCTAAGAATCATTCTTTGACTATTCAATAACTTGTCAGTGTCGATATTTTAAATGAGACTTATTCGGTTTATCGAAGCAAGAATGATATAAAAAATAGCGTCTCTATGTGAGTATGAATAATTGTCTGCATACTATAGAGTGTGGCTGGGTGGGTCGTCAAGCACAAGATGTTGTGTTTAAGTGTTTTGGAAGCTGTCAATACCTTGTGGATAACTTGGGTAAAAGTCTGATATTTCAGGCTGTACGACTTGTGCTCAATTTTGGAAAGATTTAAATATTAATTTAAACTTTTTTTAGGTTAGAATTCACTCAATGAAAACAAATGGATAGCAATAAATCATGTCGTATCAGGTTACCCTAAAACCCAGTGAACATACTTTTACTGTCGAAGAAAATGAATTTATTTTAGATGCAGCACTTCGTCAAGGAATTGCATTTCCTTATCAATGTAAAACAGGGTCTTGTGCTACATGTTTAGGAAATGTGACATCTGGGAAAGTTCATTATCCTGATGGTTTGCCATTAACGATAATGGAACACGAACATGAGCAAGGCAAAGCTGTTTTTTGTGTTTCAGTCGCGAAGTCTGATCTTGAGCTTAAAGTAAATGAAATTGATAGCAGTAGCGATGTTCAGATTAAAACTTTACCTGCACGTGTTAATTCTTTAAAGCGGTTAGCGGATGATGTTATGGAGATGACCCTGAAGCTACCTGCTTCCGAGTCAATGAATTTTTATGCTGGTCAGTACCTAGAATTTATAATGCGTGATAAATCACGTCGTGCTTTTTCTATCGCTAACTCTCCTTCTAATGAAGAGTACTTAGAATTACATTTACGCCAAGTGCCTGATGGCATTTTCACTAATCATGTGTTTGATAGCATGAAAGAAAAAGCCATGGTTAGAATAGAAGGGCCATTTGGTAATTTCTATATTCGCGATACGTCTAACCGTCCATTAATTATGATTGCTGGTGGTACTGGTTTTGCACCGATAAAATCTATCTTAGAGAAGTTAATAGAAGAGGGTGACACGAGACCTGTAGAAATCTATTGGGGTGCGCGTGCGAAAGCAGATTTGTATCGGAATGATTTGCCTGAAAAATGGGCTCTCCAGTTCGAACATATCAATTATATTCCTGTGTTGTCAGAAGCTAAAGATGAGGATAATTGGGAAGGCAGAACAGGTTTTGTTCATGAGGCGGTAGTGGAAGATATATCTGATATTAGTCATTATGATATTTATATGGCTGGACCACCCATTATGATTAATTCTGCCAAAGCTAAGTTTTCCGAACAGGGTTTGCCTGTTGACCAATTGTATTCAGATTCCTTTGAATATGCTGGAGCTTTGTAACGTTTTTATTATGATTGGGAAATTAAATTACATATAAGGACACCCCCCTACTTTTGAGTGGTTTTTACAAAATAATAAGGTGTTGTTATTTAAGCCGAAGCATCGCGAAGACAATGTTGGAACACTGTGATGACAACCCGAAGTAACTGTGTTTAAAGTCAATACTACTAGACATAATTAGTATCCCATTCCGTGTTATTTCTAATCATTGAATTCAGGATAGTTAGTAACTTTCTCATACAGGCTATTACGGCTACTTTCCTGATTTTCCCTTGA
>CALISP010000321.1 GCA_938041705.1 uncultured Cocleimonas sp.
GGATCAATTAAAATATAGGAAAATGCTTATCTCTTAGTGAAATTTAAACTTATTACGTTAGTACTAATAACTACGTATTTCTTAAAAGACTTGCCTTAAATATAGCTATTGTTAATTTTAAAGGATAACAAAGATAATCACTCACTATTTATTTGACCCAATTGTTTAGTATAATAAAATTATGAAATCATTTATTAAAAGCTTACCAAAAGCTGAATTACACCTACATATTGAAGGCACTTTCGAACCTGAATTAATGTTCGAACTAGCAGCTAGAAATAATATCGAATTACCTTTCGAATCAGTTGAAGCGCTCCATAAGGCTTACGACTTCAGTCAACTTCAAGATTTCTTGGATATTTACTACCAAGGCATGAACGTTTTGCGAACAGAGCAAGATTTCTATGATTTAACTTGGGCTTATCTCGAAAAAGTTAACGCTCAAAATGTACGCCATGTTGAAATATTTTTTGATCCTCAAGGACATGTGGATCGTGGCATTTCGTTTGAGACTGCTATCAATGGCATTCATTCTGCTTTAACTGCAGGCCTCAAAGAATTTGATATTAGCTTTGGTATTATCATGTGTTTTCTTCGTCATCTTGATGAGGATGATGCTATTAAAACACTTGAGTTAGCGATACCTCACAAAGAGAAAATTATTGGTGTTGGACTAGACTCATCTGAGATGGGGCATCCACCTTCCAAGTTTGAAGGTGTTTTTGCTAAAGCACGAGAAGCAGGTTTTCATATTGTGGCGCACGCAGGTGAAGAAGGCCCACCTGAATACATATACGAAGCACTTGATCTGTTAAAAGTAGAACGTATTGATCACGGTAATACAGCAATGCAAGATCCTACTTTACTCAAAAGACTGGCTAAGGAACAAATGCCATTAACCGTTTGCCCGTTATCAAACACTAAGCTGTGCGTGGTGGGTGATATGAAAAACCATCCGCTTCCGCATATGCTGGAAGCAGGCCTGAAAGTTACTATCAATTCAGACGACCCTGCTTATTTTGGTGGTTATCTCAATGAGAATTATGAGGCTATTAGCCCGATTATTAATGACGACAAAAACATATTAGCGTTACTTGCTAAGAATAGTTTTGACTCTGCATTTATTTCGGCATCAGAGAAATCTCGCCTAATAGCTGAAGTTGATGATTACTTAAATAAGCTTAGTTGAATAGAGAAACAAGCTAAAAGTAGGGGGGTGTCTTTTAAATAGTATTTAAAAGCCCCCCTACTTTTGAAGCTTTTTGAAACGTTTAAGCCTTAACTCTTAATTTCTGCGGATCATAAAACGGTAATGCCGCTACTTCAGCCGAACATTTAATGCCTCCACCCACTACTTCCAAACTCGTTCCAGTAACTGCAGCATCTGGTCTGATATGAGCCAAAGCTATAGATTTATTCATTCTGTGAGAAAACGCAGGGCTATTAACCACACCAATTTCTTCTCCGTTTAGTAGCAATATTTCTTCACCTACGACCATATCTTCATGATCTATTACTAATCCACATTGCAAAAATGTTTCTTTACCCTCTGAAGCTAAGACGGCGGTCTTGCCTCGAAAATCACCTTTGTTTCGTGCAATAGTAAAACCGAGCCCTACTTCCCATGGCGTATGTTCAGCAGTCATGTCATAGCCAAAAAATAAAAGCCCTGATTCGATTCTTACTTTATCCAATGAGGCGAATGAACATGGCATAACACCTTCTCCGACTAATTTATCCCAGATATCACCCACAACTGAAGTATCTGCGAATATTTCATAACCTTTTTCGCCTGAATAACCTGTTCTGGAAATTCTGCATGGATAACCAAACAACTCTGTTGTTTCATGTTGATAATATTTCAATTGTGATAAATCCGTAGAGGCATGTTTATTTAATACATCCAATGACTTTGGCCCTTGTACCGAAACATTATGTAAATCATCGGTGAAATCTATCTCAATATTTTTGCCTACAGCAGATTCCTGTAAACGCTCCATACTCTCACCAGAGCCATGACATAACATCCATTCGTTATCACCATTATTTGAGATGATTGCATCATCACAAACTGTTCCTTGCTCAGTCAAAATCGAACCATAGGTAGCATAACCTGCTTCAATTTTATTCATATCACGACTAATTATGTGATCGACTACTTGTAACGCATCTGGGCCACGGATATATACTTTTTTCAATGGTGACATGTCAAACATACCCACCGCTTCTCGAACCGCATCATGCTCTTTACATGGATCAGAGTTGTAACTCCATGCGGTACCCATACCATTCCAGTCTTCTAAACCAGAACCTAGTTCGGTGTGTCTAGATGCTAGTGCTGATGTTCGTGTTGAAGTTAGTAATGTCTCCTCAGTCATAAAAATTCCTCCTTAATTAATTCATTAATTTTTTATATCTCAATACCATTTATCTGGCATGGATGATTTTTTGCGTTCCATAAACTCCAATAAAGCCTCATCAATTGCAGGATCTATTTCAGGAATTTGATATTCTTCTAGCATAGACTTCCATCT
>CALISP010000322.1 GCA_938041705.1 uncultured Cocleimonas sp.
CTCGGTTTTTTTATGATTTTTTTTAAATATTTATAAAGTTTATATGAACCACTGTTTATATTTCAACGACTTACACTCCAAGTAGCGCTTATAGGTCTATTCTATGCCTGCTTATTACTTATTATTTTTTTAGTATCTAAAACAGGAGTTACAGATATGCAAAAATACGTCGCTGAATTTTTTGGAACATTCTGGTTGGTTTTAGGAGGTTGTGGTAGTGCTGTACTAGCTGCTGCTTTCCCTGAAGTTGGCATTGGTTTATTAGGCGTTTCATTCGCTTTCGGCCTTACCGTTTTAACCATGGCTTTTGCCATCGGCCACATATCAGGTTGTCATCTTAACCCAGCAGTTTCTATAGGTTTATGGGCTGGTGGTCGTTTTCCTGCTAATCAACTTCTACCTTATATTATCGCTCAAGTGATTGGTGGTTTAGTCGCTGGTGGTGTGTTGTTCATGATTGCATCAGGACAAGCTGACTTTGATGTTACTAAAGGTTTCGCCACAAATGGATTTGGTGCTGGATCACCCGGTGGTTATTCAATGATGGCTGTATTAATAACTGAAGTTGTTATGACAATGATGTTTTTAGTCGTTATTTTAGGTGCTACCGATACTGGCGATGCAAGCGTGGGAGGTACTATAAAAGGTCGTGCTCCTGCAGGTTTTGCGCCTATAGCTATTGGTCTATGTTTAACGCTTATCCACTTAATTTCAATTCCAGTTTCAAATACCTCAGTTAACCCTGCACGTAGTACTGGCGTTGCTTTCTTCCAAGGTGGTTTACCTGTTGAGCAGCTTTGGTTGTTTTGGGCAGCTCCAATTGTAGGTGCTTTACTTGGCGCTTCAATTTACAAATTTATTGGTTCTCATAAAGACTAATAAGTAATAAATCCGCATTGAGCCAGATCTTTGATCTGGCTTTTTTATGTCTGCAAACTATTCAACGGTAAATCAATAACAGCTAAATCAAAAAGGCTTAACGACTACCATTACTAAAATGACACTGAGTAATATTAAAGGTAGCTCATTCATCCAACGATAAAAAAGACCTGAATGATCAAGGTGTCCTTTCTTCATTTCTAGCATACGTTTCTGACACCAAAAGTGATAAACCATCATTAATGCTACAAATAACAATTTCACATGCAACCAACCACCGGCAAAACCATACGCAATCCATAACCAAATACCTGTACCTAATGCAATCAACATCATGATGCTCATAAAACTATAAAGTTTTCTCGCCATAATGACTAAACGACTGACATCTTGCCCTGCTTCTTTGCCTTCAACAAAGTGCACGAAGATTCGAGGTAGATAAAAAATCCCTGCCATCCAAGACATAACAAATAAAATATGTACCGCTTTTAACCACAACATAATATTTCTTCCAATTAATCAGTAACTGGATGATACAATATTTAACTCTAAAGACACCCCCCTACTTTTAGTAGAACTTAAGTAGAATTTAAGTATCACTGGGTATTTTCTAATAGCAGATTAAGAATTCAAATGACTGAACAAACAATATTTTGGCATGATTATGAAACATGGGGTGTAGACCCTCGTAAAGATAGGGCGGCACAATTTGCTGGTATTCGCACTGATTTAGATTTAAATGTGATTGGTGAACCAGTAATGTTTTACTGCAAACCTACCCATGATTTTCTTCCACACCCAGATGCTGTTAGAGTCACAGGCATAGCACCTCAGCTATCCGCTAAAGAGGGTTATAACGAAGCTGAGTTCTTTGGTCGTATTAATGAGATATTCTCAGTACCAGGCACTTGTGGTGCCGGATATAACAGCATTCGTTTTGATGATGAAGTCACTCGTTTTGGATTCTATCGAAATTTCATCGACCCATACGCACGCGAATGGCAAAGTGGTAACAGCCGCTGGGATATTCTAGATTTGGTTCGGATGACATATGCGTTACGCCCTGAAGGTATTCACTGGCCAAATCGTGAAGTTGAAGAAAACAGTGATGATCAGAAAAAAGTCCCTTCTTTTAGACTAGAACATTTAACTGCAGCCAATGATATCGAACAAACGGGTGCGCATGATGCACTTGTAGATGTAAAAGCCACTATCGACATTGCACGCTTAATCAAAAGCAAACAACCACGACTATATGACTACTTCTTTAATCTTCGAATTAAAGGTAATGTCGCGCCTATGCTCAATACACATACTGAGCTAGCACAGCGAAAAATAGTGTTACACATTAGTGGCATGTTCCCAGCTACTCAAGGATGCATTTCGCCTATAGTGCCGCTGATAGTTCATCCAAGTAATAAAAATGAAATCATCTGTTATGACCTTCGTCACGATCCTAGTGCAATGTTAGCTATGGATGTTGGTGAAATTATAGAGAATCTCTATAAGCCACGAGCGGATAGAGATGAAAGCCATCAACACATCGCCTTAAAAGGTGTGCATCTTAATAAATCACCTGCACTATCGCCTATCAGTACTTTAACCGATGAGCTTGCTGAACGCTGGGAAATCGACTGGCAAAAAATCGAGACTAACAAGCAAAAGCTAGCCAATGACGAAACCTTAATTGAACGACTCAAAGACATGTATAGCCGAAAGCGAGAGATGCCTAAGATGGATGCTGACTCAGCACTTTATGCCGGTTTCATCAGTAATGAAGATCGTAAATTATGCAATCAAGTGCTAAGCACATCGCCCGAAACACTCTCTAGTTGGATACCCAAATTTAAGTCAGAACGTTTACAGACGCTCTACCAAAGGTACCGCGCGAGAAACTGGCCTGAAACACTTAGCCCAGATGAACAACAAAAATGGAAACAATTTTGCCAAGCTCGCTTAATTGATGGCGAGTTTGGTTGTTCACTAACGACTATACAATTCCAACAACGCTTAGAAGAGTTAGCATTAGATGAATTAACAGAACGAGATCATAAGTCATTAGGGGAATTGGTCACTTGGGTTCAAGGCTTTGTTTGAAGAGATACATCTGACTAATAAACCAACAAATACTAATGTTAAATTATGCTTATGAATGACACCCCCCTACTTTTGGGATATGTTCTTAATTCAATAGCATGTTCAGTCGATTTAATTCACTTACGAATTTATTCAAATTCTAGCCTTACTGACTGTACTAAGCGCGTTACTTTCGCGTTATAATCCCGCTTCTATGCCTAAATTAAT
The DNA here is from genome assembly GCA_938041705.1 of uncultured Cocleimonas sp. Taxonomy (GTDB): domain Bacteria; phylum Pseudomonadota; class Gammaproteobacteria; order Thiotrichales; family Thiotrichaceae; genus Cocleimonas. The sequence goes on from CALISP010000322.1 coordinate 3,184, forward strand.
ATCTAATAGTACTTCTCAAAAAACCGCCCTTAAAAAGGATGCGGCATGATTAGGGTTATTGGAATTAATCATAAAACTGCGCCAGTAGATATCAGAGAAAAGGTCGCGTTTACCCCTGATGGTTTATCTAGCACACTAGAAAAAATCCGTCTTGATATTGATGAAAGTAGCATTACCGCTACGAAAGAAAGTGATTTAAATAAAACGTCTAGTAACGATAATCAAGACACAAAAAACAAGCCTAAAAATAACGAAATCATTATTTTATCTACCTGTAACAGAACAGAAATATACTCTTTTTCAGATTATAGCTCTGAGGATATAGTCGCTTTATTACCCAAACATAATGGCATCACTGAAGAGGATATGAATAGCTATACCTATGAACACGAAGGAGATGAGGCTGCTCGACATATCATGCGTGTCGCCAGCGGCTTGGATTCGATGGTTTTAGGCGAACCACAAATTTTTGGCCAATTAAAAACAGCACTAAAGACAGCCTCAGAATACAAAACAGCAGGGTCAACTTTAAAACGCTTAATGCAGCATGCTTTTTTAACGGCAAAAAAAGTACGTACTCAAACAGGAATCGGCTCTAACCCTGTGTCTGTAGCTTTTGCTGCAGTGAATCTAGCAAAACAAATTTTCAGTAACCTAGAATCTAAAACTGCTCTTCTGATTGGCGCAGGTGAGACCATCGAACTCGTTGGCAAACATCTTAAAAGAGCGAATATAGGTAAAGTGATTATTGCTAATCGTAATGTAGAAAAAGCCACCCTACTCGCTGAAGAATTCAATGGTGTAGGTATTTCATTACAGGAAATTGGTGAATATTTACCAGATGCAGATATCGTGATTTCATCGACTGCGGCTCCTATGCCTATTATTGGTAAAGGTACGGTTGAAGGGGCCTTAAAAAAACGTAAACACAAGCCTATATTCATGGTTGATATTGCAGTGCCACGAGATATAGAAGCTGAGGTTGGTGACTTAGATGATATATACCTCTATACCGTCGATGATCTAAAGTCAGTCATTGAAGATAACTTAAAATCACGCCAAGATGCTGCTGCACAAGGCGAGTTAATGATCGATGAAGAAGTAGAAAACTTTAGTAGTTGGCTACGCGCTCAAGATCAAATGGATATTATTAAACGCTATCGTGATAAAATCGGCTCGATCCAAAATGACACTTTAGTAAAAGCACAAAAATTACTCAGAAACGGTTCAACAGCAGAAGAAGCTTTACAATTTTTAGCTCATACACTAACTAACAAATTGGCTCATGATGCTACAGTAGCGATGAATAAAGCTGCCCATGCTGGTGACAGTAAACTTTTAGAAGCCTCAAATAAGTTGCTTAATCTTTCTGATATTAAACAAAGTGATAGCAAACTAGAAAGCTCACATGGTTCAAGTAGTCCCAAAACAGATAAGGAAATTAAGTAAACGTGAAAGCATCTATTCTTACTAAACTCGAAGCATTAAGCGATCGTCATGAAGAAATCGCAGGCTTATTAGCCGAACCAGAAGTGATGCAAGATCAAAATCAGTTTCGCGCACTTTCGATGGAATACAGCCAACTAGAACCAGTAGTTATAGAATATAAAAACTACTGTCAAATTATGGATGATAAGGCTACCGCCGAAGAGATGTTAGAAGATCCTGAAATGAAGGACATGGCTCGCGAGGAATTATCTGAAATTAAAGATTCATTAGAAAACTTGGAGCTTAATCTACAAAAACTATTACTGCCTACTGACCCACATGATAACAGCAATATTTTCTTGGAAATCAGAGCAGGAACGGGTGGCGATGAAGCTTCTATTTTTGCCGGTGATCTTTTCCGTATGTATTCTCGTTATGCTGAAACTAAACGATGGAAAGTAGAAATCCTGAGCCAAAACTTAGGTGAACATGGCGGCTATAAAGAAATAATTGCTAGAGTTGCTGGGAATGGCGCTTACTCACGTTTGAAGTTTGAATCAGGGGCGCATCGAGTTCAACGAGTACCTGAAACTGAATCTCAAGGTCGTGTTCACACATCAGCGGCGACTGTTGTAATAATGCCTGAACCTGATGAAGTCGAAGCACAGAACATCAACAAAGGCGATATTCGTGTCGATACTTTCCGTGCTTCTGGTTCGGGTGGTCAGCATGTTAATAAAACAGATTCTGCCATTCGTATTACCCATTTACCGACTGGTATAGTTTTAGAGTGCCAGGATCAGCGTTCACAGCACAAAAACAAAGCTCAAGCGATGTCAGTGTTACAGGCTCGTATCTTAGAAGGCGAACGTTCAGTACAAGATGCGGAACAAGCTGAGCAGCGTAAATCATTAGTAGGAAGTGGTGATCGATCTGAACGTATTCGTACCTATAACTACCCTCAAGGACGCGTATCTGATCATAGAATCAATCTAACTTTATATAAACTTGATGATTTTATAACTGGAAGTTTAGATCAGATCATTGATCCATTAATTAATGAGTATCAAGCAGAGCAACTGTCTGCATTAGCAGAAGAAAACAGTTAATTATGAGTTTGGTAACTATTTCAAAAAGCACCCCCCTACTTTTCATCAATATCTTTATTGAAAGAAGTCAATGAGATTAGTGATGGGCACTACTGGCTCTATTCAATCACTATTAAAACATGCGAGTGAACAATTAGAAAAAATCTCAGACTCTGCTTATTTAGATGCCGAGATTTTGTTAGCTCACTGCCTTGGTAAAAATAGAACTTATTTACACACCTGGTCAGAAAAAGAACTGGATGCTAATCAATTAAAGGAATTCCGGAACTTAATAGAAAAACGCCTTACTGATTATCCAATAGCTTACTTGTTAGGAACAAAACCTTTTTGGACGATGGATTTAACCGTCACGCCAGATGTACTTATCCCAAGGCCCGAAACAGAGTTATTAGTTGAAATTGCCTTAGATAAAATTAGAAATATTAAAAATCCACAAATATTAGATTTAGGAACTGGATCAGGTGCAATTGCCTTAGCGTTAGCATCAGAACGTCCAGATGCCAATGTAGTAGCTACAGATTACTCTGAAAAAGCTTTAGCTGTAGCTAATTATAATGCGTTGGAATTGAAGCTAAACAAACAAGTGTGTTTTATAAAATCAAATTGGTTTGATGATATAAAAGCTTCTGAAGATCTTTTTGATTTAATCGTATCAAATCCACCCTATATTGATCCTGAGGATTTACACTTAAAAGGAACGATAAGATACGAACCTATTCAAGCCCTAGTTGCCGATGATCATGGTATGAGTGATCTTGAAAGAATCATACAAAAAAGCCACTCCTTTCTAAAAAGGAATGGCTGGATAGTTTTGGAACATGGTTTTGACCAGGCTGAAAAAACATCAGTTTTATTATCAAATAATAATTTCAAAAAAACAAAAAGCGTTAGCGACTTAAATAATAATTTACGTGTAACTATGGGATGTAAATAAGCACACCATAAAATGGTGCTAGAACTATTAACCCC
>CALISP010000323.1 GCA_938041705.1 uncultured Cocleimonas sp.
GTAATGAATACCGATAATGCCTCTATTGCTGGTGAGACAATTGATTATGGGCCTTGCGCATTTATGGATGATTTTTCTCATGATCGTGTCTATAGTTCCATTGACCGCGAGAGCCGTTATGCATATCAAAATCAACCTCAAATAGGTCAGTGGAATTTAGTACGTTTTGCCGAGACCTTATTGCCACTTTTTGCTGCATACGTAACACCTGAACAAGGCAAGCCAGAAGAAGTCGTGGTTTTAATTGCCCAAGAAGCCTTAAACGAATATGAAGGACTCTACAAACACTTTTGGTTAAATGAAATGCGTCAAAAGCTAGGTTTGGCTGTGACAGATTCAGCACTAAGCCCTGAACAGATTTTTGAAAAAAGTTTAAAAGGCGAAAGTGCAGAGAGTGCTTCAGATAAGAAGCCAGAAAATATCGTCGAGCAAGGAAAGACACATCAAAAGAACGCAGATGATCACGCTTTAATTTCGCGCTTGTTGGATATTATGCAAACTGGAAAAGCTGATTTTACTTTGACTTTTTATCATCTCTCTCAAGATACACAGGATCTAACTAAGGTTAGTGAGCTATTTGAAAATCCAGAAGACTTCGATGTTTGGGCTAAGAAATGGAAACTTCGTTTGCGTAAAGAAACATCAACAACAGCTGAGCAACAAGCCTTAATGCAGAGTGTGAATCCTGCGTACATTCCACGTAATCACCAAGTCGAAGCAGCCATAAGAGCGGCAGAAGATCACAATGATTTCACTAAGTTTGATGAATTGCATAAGGTATTGCAGTCTCCATTTGAATTACAAGTTGGAATGGATGAGTATTTGTTGCCACCAAAACCAGAAGAAGTTGTTTTGGCAACTTTTTGTGGCACCTAAATTACTGACAAGAACGTATAAACACTTTTGAGGAATAATTATGTTCAATTGGGATGAAGTATTAAATTACGCGAAAAATGGCAATACAAAGCCAGAACAGCGTATCGAGAAAACAGAAGAAGAATGGAGGTCTGTGTTAACTGACGAATCGTTTAGAGTCACACGTCAGCACGGTACAGAAATGCCGAATAGTTCTGATATGTGTAGCTTATTCGAAGATGGTATTTATGCCTGCATTTGTTGTGATACCTTATTATTCGATGCTTCTGAAAAGTTTGAATCAGGAACAGGTTGGCCATCATTCACTCAGCCGATTACTGACAATGTTATCAATTATATTGCTGATACTTCACATGGTATGACTCGAGTAGAAACCACTTGTAGCACTTGTGACGCACATCTAGGACATGTTTTCCCTGATGGTCCGCAACCTAGTGGTTTACGTTTTTGTATGAATGCTGTGGCGCTTTCAAAAGTTACAGACTAAAAACTAAGTAAACAGAATAAATAGATTAAAAGTAGGGGGGTGTTAAAAGACGGTGTTAAAAAACACTTCCCTGTTTTTGAGTCGTATTTGTACTATTTTTAGTCTCTTTTTTAGCTATTTTTTATTGTAAACATAGTTATATTTACAATATGTTAAAAATAAATAAAACCTCATTATCACTCTCTTTAAATAATAATGATCAAAGAGAATTCAATTTCGTGTGGTTACGAGATAATTGCCAGTGTGATGCTTGTTTGCATCCTAGTACTCAAGAAAGAACATTAATCACCTCAGAAATACCAGATGATATTGCTCCCATTGATTCAAATATGGACGATGGCAACCTCTCTATTACTTGGAATGATAAAGGTCATCAGAGTCATTACAGTCTAGACTGGTTAAATAAACATCAGAATAATAAAGAAACACATACGTGTAGTTATGTTGATCCTGCTATGGGTGAATTGAAGTTATGGGATAATAGTTTAGAAGGTAATATTCCAACTTTTAACTATATTGATTTACGTGAGGATAACTCAGCATTACTCGCTTGGTGTGAAGCTATTAGAGATGTTGGTTTAACTATCGTACGTGGTGCGCCAACTGTAGAAGGTGAGATAGAGCGTTTTGCAGAGCATGTGGCTTATGTGCGCGAAACTATTTATGACAGGTTGCATAATGTGCGTGCAACCCCAAACGCCTACAACGCCTACAACGTTGCATCGACCAGTCTAGAGTTAAAACCGCATACTGATATGCCTAATTACAACAATCCTCCGGGCGTACAAATGTTTCATTTTTTAGTGAATGAAGCAGAAGGTGGAATGAGTACTGCGGTTGACGGTTTTAATATTGCGCGACTTCTCAAAGAACAAGATCCTGATGCCTATAAGACTCTTACTGAAATTCCTGTTCCATTCAGAATGGACAGTGCTCGTGGTGATATCCTTTCTGCGAATCCGTTATTAACGTTGGATACCGCAGGTAACTTAAAAGTATTCAGGTTTTCTAATCAGTTAGCGCAATCACTTAATCTCTCAGTAGATAAAATGGAAGCGTTCTATCATGCTTATCGACTTCTAGGCAGGTTAATTGAAGATCCAGATAATATGGTTAAGTTTAGACTTAACACTAGTGACATGATGGCAACAAACAATCTTCGTGTAATGCATGGTCGCACGTCATATGATGTAAATTCGGGAAATCGCCATCTACAATTATCCTATATGGATTATGATGATGTATTAAGTCGTATTCGCATGATAAAAAAGGCCAGTTAAATGGATAAAGTCAGTTTTACTAATATGTCTGAAGGTACTAAAGAAGAATATGAGTTTCTTGATGAGCTTGAAGATAAATTTAAAGAAGACTTGCCTAATAAACTACTTAAAGCGGTTGCCGATCTAGAGCATTCTCTTTCTGGTTATCAAATATCACGTTTAGATCACGTATTACAATCCGGTACTCGTGCTTATGAAGCAGGTGAATCAGAACAGATGATCGCAGCCGCATTACTACATGATATTGGTGACGATTTAGCCCCTTATTCTCATAGTGAAATGGCCGCCTCTATACTGCGTCCTTTTGTTAGTGAAGAAATCTATTGGGTGATTAAGCATCATGGTGTATTCCAGATGTATTATTACGCTCATCATAGTGGTGGCGATCGGAATGCTCGCGAGCAGTTTAAAGGCAGTCCTTATTACGATACTGCCGTCCGTTTTTGCCATGAGTATGATCAAAATTGTTTTGATCCTAATTATTCCGCCAAGCCACTATCATTCTTTGAGCCAATCATTCAGCGAGTCTTTACTCAGCCTTTAGCGGATGATCCTGAGCATCAAGCTCGTTACGGTGCTTAAATAACCCAATTTAAATATTTTAAGCTAAGCGTAAAAATGCCTTAAAAGTAGGGGGGTGTCATTGATGCTTCTGCTTCAAGTATTTGACAACCCTATTTCTTAAAATAGCAGTTTTTCTGGTATATTATTCTTTAGATTATCTTTTTGGTTAACCGATAAGCGAGATAAGTCATGAAGTGTTTTAATCATCATCAGCAAGACGCAGTAGGTGTTTGCAAAAGCTGTTTAAAGGGAGTTTGTAGTGAATGTGCGACTGATATCGGCGGAGGTCTCGCCTGCTCTGATGAATGCACAATCGTTGCAAGATCAACAATTGAGCTAGTTAAAAACACGGTTGCTTCACAAAAAGATTTCAAAAAAGGTGGGGCTTATTTAGGACCTTTGTTCTTTATTATAATGGGACTTGGTTTTATCGGCTTTGGCCTCTATGAAAAAAACTTCGGTACATTTGGGCTTTTATTTGGGAGCCTATTCGCTATATTTGGTGTTCTATTACTTATCTTGAATTTTCGTCATGCCAAACGAGCATAAGGAAAGCTTTCACTCTAGTAGTTAGCCTTGATCGCCATGCTTTCTATAGTTTTTCATATCTCCGTAAATTATTTCGCAAGGCCCATTATATTCTTCAGGAATATTATCAGGACATTGCCCGCAAAGTTGATTTGCGGGAACTGCAAAATCTATCTTACGCGGATAGGGTAAATCTAAACCATTCATTATTTCTATAAAGTCTGCTTCAGACTTATTATTCATTAAACGTGGGTTACGCTGTTTCTCTTGCAATATCGTAGTGATTTGGCGGCCTTCATAGTCATGTCCAGGATAGACTAAAGTCTCGTCCGGCAGACTAAAAAACTTATCCTGAATACTTTTGTATAACTGTGCGGGATTACCTTCTTGGAAGTCAGTTCTGCCACATGCCTCTATTAGCAATGCATCACCAGAAAATAAAATAGTATGCATACCATTTTCGATTAAATAAGCATGATGTGATCCAGTATGTCCTGGAGTAAATAGTGGGTGTATTTTGATGTTACCCACTTCAAAAACTGTGCCTTCTTCGACGCCAAGATCGGCGCAAGGTAAATTCTCAATCTTAGGAACGACTATTTGAGTGTCAGCTAAGGCACGCATTTTAACGCCGCTACTTATATGATCTGCGTGTACATGTGTTTCTAGAGTATAAGTCGGCGTTAAGCCTAGCGATCTGATGACGTCTAAATCACGGTGAACCGTTTCTACTACAGGATCAATCAATACTGATTTGCCGGTTTCTTCACATCCTAATAAGTAAGTATAGGTACAAGAGTCTTGCTCCAATAATTGCTTGAAAATCATATGCCACCTCTTAAATTCTTTTACTCTAGGTTATACCTGAAAAACTTAAGAAATTTAATATATATCAAATTTCTGGATATATTTTTGATTGTTTTTAAAGTAGTCATAAAATAGGGGGCTCTTTTAATCTAATCAAATGGCCATCTAATCACCCACAACATTCAGTAGGTGTATTCCTCGCTTTGGCAATATCATGTTTCATGGTCTTGGTTCTTTGTTTAACTTTTGCAGTTTTAGAGAAAGCTTTTGAGGTTAATGTCATAACACCACGGAATAAAACTTTAACAAAAGGTGTCCGTCGTGCTTCGAGATTTAATGCCTGCTTTTCTAATATGCGCCTATCGTATTCGCGGATCTCTGATAGCGAAGGGTTGCGACCATTCCACATTGGCATTCCAATAAATCCAGACAGGTGACTTACTTGGTTTTTAAATTTTCTATCTTGTGTATTGTTATGATTTCTATTTTTCATTTTAGATATTCTCCTGATATTAGTTATTGTTTAATTGGCTAATATGTTGCCATAGGGGAATACTCGACTAATTAAGTTCTCTTAACAAACGATTAGTTCTAAGTTATAGTTTAGAAAATCTATTGTGAAAATGGTTTAAGGGATAAGCTATGCGTCGTCTACCACCTCTTAATTCAATTCGTGCCTTTGAAGCGACAGCGCGTCATTTGAGTTTTTCTAAGGCAGCGGACGAACTTAATGTGACTCCAGGCGCTGTTAGCCAACAAGTAAAAGTGCTTGAGAGCTATTTAAACCTGAAGCTCTTCAAGCGTAAAAATCGAATGATTTTATTAACTGACGAAGCGCAGATCTGCCTGCCGATACTGAGTGAAGGTTTAGACAAACTAGCCCAGTCATTCGACATGGTCCGAGAGCAGAATAATGACAAACCACTAACAATTACGGCTCCACCTGCACTAACTTCTTACTGGTTATTGCCACGCTTAAGCGGTTTTCAAAAACAATTCCCCGATATTGATGTACGTCTTGATGCAAGTAATGATATTGCTGACTTGGTTAATGATGATATAGATGTCGGCATTCGTTTTGGAACAGGTGAATACTCGAGACTAGAAGCAGATTATTTATTCTCTCAAAATGTCATTCCAGTTTGTAGTCCCACACTATTAGAAGGTGAACATAAACTTCAAACACCAGAAGACTTGAGAAATTTCACCTTATTGCATGCACAAGGTGATTTCTTTGTTAGCGACAATACTCATATAGACTGGGATATGTGGTTCGCTTCAGTAGGGGTAGCAGGTAAAGACATAGATGCATGTCATGGATTACATTTTTCACAACATAACTTCTTAGTAGATGCAGCTATTCGTGGACAAGGAATAGCACTTGTTGGAGATGTGATCGTCAGCGACGAATTAGCATCAGGAAAGCTCGTTAAACTATTTAACGATACAGATATACCACTCAATTTTTCTTTCTTCCTAGTTTATTCGAACACCAAAGCGCACTTGCCACGAATCAAAATATTTAGACAATGGTTACTCGACGAAGTAAAAAAAATTAGATAAGAATAGATAAAACAGACACCCCCCTACTTTTTGGTTATTTATAGGAAAAGCTGTTAAAAGTAGGGACTGGCTTTATTTCTCATTTTTTATCATGTCTAGGAATACAGTTATTTTGATGTAGACCAAAAAATAAATGTGGATATAAGCTTCTGTCATGCAACTGTAATAATTGTTTCCTATACTAAGTGTGTTCCCCCTAATTTTTATCTCTAACATACAAAAAGGAATATTATGAAAAGCTTGAAATTGAAAAAACTACTTCTCTCTTTATCACTTACCAGTGCCACATTATTTATGGTAACTTCAGCATATGCTGATGAGTTGAGACTACTTACATGGGGTGGTTATGCACCTGATGACGTTATCAAATTATTTAAAGCCGAGACCGGTATCGACGTTAAAGTAACTAAGTCGAATAACGAAGATATGATTTCAAAACTTCGTGCAACTGGAGGTTCTGGATTTGATTTAGCTCAACCCAGTCAAGATCGTGTTACAGGCGCACAAGAAAATCACGATATTTACAAACCAATGGATATTTCAAAAATTGATGCAAGTTCGTTTATAACTTCAATGCTTGATGCCACAAAAACAAACACCACACTTAAAGATAATATTTACAGTGTTCCGCATATTTGGGGCACAAGCGGCTTAGTGGTAAACACTAAAGCGGCTAGCAGTGTGATGGATTATACGGATCTTTGTAGTGCATCTTTGTCAGGTAAGGTGTCATATCGTCTTAAGCGTCCAACGTTGATTGGTTTTGCATTCTCAATGGGGTTAGATCCATTTGCAGCCTATGCTGATAAAGATAAATACACTGAATTGATGTCAAAAGTTGAAGCGAAATTAGTTGAGTGTAAACCAATGGTAAAAACTTACTGGACAGGTGGTGACGCGTTATTAAACCTACTTCGTTCGGGTGAAGTAACTGCAGCAATGGCTTGGGATACAGGGGGTTGGAAGCTAAATAAAGAAAACAAAGACATTACCTTTGTAGCACCAAAATCAGGAGCATTAGGCTGGATTGATACTTTTACTATTCCACGTAAAGGTAAGAATGATGAAGCTGCTTATAAATGGATCAACTTTGTAATGAAGCCAGAAATTGCTGCGAAAATTACTGCTTCAGCAGGTAACTTTACTGCATCAAAAGGTGCTGATGCATTTGCTGATGATGTTTTGAAAGCGCAATTCCAAGGCAGTTTCCCTCAAGCAGCATTGGATAATGTTAAATGGTATCCACCAGTTCCAGCTGGCTTAGAAGCAATTGAAGGCAAAGTTTTAGATCGCATTAAAGCGGCAAAATAAGTCAAGAATAAAGGCTCCTAAGTTTAGGAGTAAATTATTAAAAGCGCCCCTTTCATGTTTATTTTGAGAGGGGCTATTTTATTTTAACATTTGATTCTATCGTTATATTTTATCGTTTGATGCTGAGCCAATAAATGACACAAACAGAAATAGTTAATACAACAACAAATTCCTCAATAATCGATCTCGAAACACGCGATGTAAATAAGCACTATGGTGATTTCACTGCGGTCGATAATGTAAGCCTACAAATAGAAAAAGGCTCATTTTTCTCTATCCTTGGTCCGTCGGGTTGTGGCAAAACCACATTACTTCGGATGATTGCAGGTTTTGATGAACCAGATTCTGGTGATATATTAATTCAAGGCAATTCAATGCTTGGCGTTCCTGCCAATAAACGCCCTGCAAATATGGTCTTTCAACATCTAGCATTATTTCCAATGATGTCAGTCGCTGAGAATGTTGCATATGGTTTAAAACAACGAAAAGTCGCCCCTGCAGAAATAACTAAACGCGTAAATAACGCACTTGAAAGCGTCGATCTTGGCGGATCTGGTAAAAAGAAAATTTCACAACTATCAGGTGGTCAAAAGCAACGAATAGCGATTGCTCGCTGCTTAGTTCTTGAACCCAAATTATTATTGCTTGATGAACCACTTGGCGCACTCGATTTAAAATTGCGTGAGCACATGAAGGTCGAACTCAAGCAAATGCAAAGTCGTGTCGGTACTACTTTTATCTATATAACCCATGACCAATCAGAAGCATTGGTTATGTCTAATAAAGTCGCTGTAATGAATAATGGTGCATTCGAACAGGTCGGTACGCCTTCCGATTTGTACTATCACCCAGAAACATCGTTTGTCGCTGGCTTCGTAGGTGATGCGAATAAATGGAAAGCAAAGGTAAGTCAGGTAGATGCCGTCAGTTGCAGCACACAAGTTGCTAACGGCCCAACGTTACGCGGAAAAATAAATGGAAAATCGCCTATAGCCGTTGGTGATGAAGTAGATGTGTTTGTTCGCCCAGAAGCGATTAAAATCGTACTTGCTGATTCGAACATCAACGAGAAAGACAATAGCCTGCAATGCAAAGTCGTCGATTTACTTTTTAATGGTGCTAACAGCACTGCGCTTTTAGAAGACACAGCAACGGGTAAAGAACTGCATGTTGCTCTGCCACAAACAGGTGAATATCTAGGTTTACAAAAAGGAGAAAATCTGATTATTTCTTGGAGCCAAGATCAAACTCATTGCTTTAAATCTACTCAGAAGACAAACGCTTGAACACACATAAGTCTCTATTCTTCTGGTTGCTGTTAACTCCCTTTGTATTGTGGTTGTTATTACTCGTTATTATTCCACATTTCGATATGCTCGGCATTGCACTACGTGAGCAAACTGCGCCCAGAGAATACGCATTCAGCTTTAAAAACTTTAGCGAATTTTTTACCGAGCCTCTATATTGGCGCACCTTTATGCGCACTGCGATTATGTCGATATTAGCAACGGCATTTACGCTTTTAATCGCTTTTCCAGTATCGTATTACATCGCTAAGATGCTGCGTGGCAAACCGAAATCATTCTTGTTTTTATTGTGCTTAATTCCATTCTGGGTAAGTGAATTAGTACGTACTTATGGCTGGATGATTCTATTGCGCGAAACGGGCGTCATCAGCAATGCACTACAATGGCTAGGCTTAGTGTCTGGGCCAGTGGAATTGCTTTATAACGATGCCGCTATCATGGTCGGCCTGGTCTATACCTCCATGCTGTTTATGGTCGTGCCCTTGGTTACAGTCTTAGAAAGCTTAGATGATGACATCATCGAAGCCAGTTACGATCTCGGCGGCAATATGTGGACGACCATGCGCCAAATAGTCATACCGCATGCGATGCCTGGAATCGTCTCGGGTTGTATCATTGTATTCATGATGACCTTAGGTAACTACCTAACGCCGAATCTACTCGGTGGTAA
>CALISP010000324.1 GCA_938041705.1 uncultured Cocleimonas sp.
TCGCGTCTCGGCGTTCTCTATAATCACTGCTCTCGACTAGTTCATCTACTAGTTCATGGATAATGTTATCTTCGACAGTTTGCCCATAAGGAGTGATATTGCGATCATCTTTACCGTAAAAATTTACCTTTCGAATATCTAGTGAATCTTTATTTAAATCACGCGCGATATTGTCGATGATATTTTCTATAGCGATAGCCCCTTGAGGACCACCAAAGCCACGGAATGCTGTATTGGACTGAGTGTTGGTTTTGCCACACATGGCGTGTATTTCTACATCACTTAGGTAGTAGGTATTGTCAAAATGGCAAATAGCACGAGTAGCAACAGGAGGTGATAAGTCAGTTGAAAAGCCTGAACGAAGTGTCATTTCAACTTTTGCTGCAGTAATACGACCATCATCATCGTAACCAACTTCGTATTCGTAGTAACAGCAATGGCGTTTTCCAGTTGCTAAGAAATCATCATCTCTATCTAACCGAAGCTTAACTGGGCGACCTAAGTGATCAGCACAGATTGATGCGACGCAGGCAAACAAACCCGATTGAGATTCTTTACCGCCAAAGCCTCCGCCCATGCGACGAGTTTCAACCACGATTTGATTGAAATCCCGGTTGGTCGCGTGCGCAACTAAGTGCTGCATTTCAGTGGGATGTTGTGTCGAACAATAAACTAATAAACCGTTATCTTCTTTTGGAATAGCATAGGATATCTGACCTTCGAGATAGAATTGCTCCTGCCCACCTACGTAAAAAGTACCTTTGCTTCGATGGAGTGAATTAACCAGTTTCTGTTCTGGCTCACCTCGTGTCAATTGCATTGGTGGAACCACAAAAGAGGCTTGTAACTTTGCTTCTTGTGGAGTCATTATTGCGGGTAAATCTTCGTATTCAATTTTTGCTAATGCTGCCGCGCGGCGCGCTTCCATATAGCTGTCAGCGACTACAGCAAACATCGGTTGACCGACAAACTGCACTAAGCCATCTGCTAGAATAGGGTCATCCTTAATGATTGGGCCACAATCGTTTTCACCTTTAATATCTTTTGCAGTAAACACCGCGACTACACCCGCTGCAGCTTTTACCGCTGATAAATCCATACTGGTGATTTTGGCGTGAGGGCGCTGACTTAAACCTAATGATGCAAATAAAGTACCACTAACTTCTGCAATATCATCAACATAAACTGCTTCACCCGATACATGCAGATGTGCTGATTCATGAGAAGGCGATAGATTCTTGATAGGAGATGGATTCTTCATTGGAGATAGATTAGTGTTTGTTGACATTAGTCTTCAACTCTCACAGAAATATCATTCACAGAGGATTTATTCACGAATACATTTAAACTTTCATTAGATAAAGGGTTCTCTGAACGAGTCTCTAAGTAAAAGCGATACAATAAATTAGTAGCAGATTGCATACGGTTAGCATCGCTGGCGCGACCATCACTCATTGGTGCATAGTCTTGCTTCATTATCTGCATTGCATTTTTTACTGTTGTTTCGTTCCACTGTTGACCGATAACACTCTGCTCGGAAAACGTTGCTCTTTTAGGTGTTGCTGCCATACCGCCGTAAGTCATTAGGAAACTTTCAACGATGTCATTTTTCAGTACGATAGAAAATGCTGCAAAAACCGCAGAGATATCAGAATCATAACGTTTAGATAATTTGTAACAACGGAATACTCTTTCAGGTATTGGCAAAGGCAGGTCGATTGCTTCGACAACTTCATCGGGCAAGATGTCTTTTTTCATGTAATCCAGGTATAGGTCTTCTAAGAGCATTGTTCTTGAGCCTTTAGAGTTTCTCAAAACAACTTCAGCACCTAATGAAATTAATGCTGGCATTGAATCACCTATAGGTGAGCCATTTGCAACATTTCCACCTAAAGTACCCACATTGCGGATAGGTCTTGAAGCAAAGCGTTCCCACATTTCATCCATTTCTGGGTAATATTGTGAAACTGCTTTGTAGGCATTGCTAAGCGATGCACCTGCACCGATTCTTAATTTATCGTCATTGACTTTAATTTCTTTAAGCTCAGCCACTTCACCAATGTAAATAATAGGGTTTAAATCTCTAAACTGCTTATTAACCCATAAACCGACATCTGTACCGCCAGCAAGAATAGTCGCTTTGGGGTATTGGGCTTTTAGTTCTGTTAATTGATGGATGTTTTTAGGAGCGAAAAATTTATTGTCTTTATCGTCGTAAGCCAAAATATCATCACGTTGAATTTCAGCTAAGTTCTGTCTTAATGTTTCCGTATCAAATTCCACAGTGGGTAAGTCGAACATTTTTTGTGCTGCTTCTAAAATAGGACGATAGCCAGTACAACGACATAAATTCCCTGTTAAGGCACTTCTAATCTCAGCTTGGTCTGGCTTACTGTTATTGTCATGACTACTTATTTGATATTGATTGTAAACATTCCACAGCGACATGATAAAACCAGGTGTACAGAATCCGCACTGCGAACCATTATGGTTCACCATGGATTGTTGAACAGGATGCAAACTACCGTCTTCTTGGCGCAGGTTTTCAACGGTAAATAGAGCCTTACCATTTAGGGTTGGTAAAAACTGAATACAGGCGTTGACTGTTTTTAGCTCTGGATTATCATCTACCAATTCGCCAATAACGACAGTGCATGCTCCACAATCTCCCTCTGCACAGCCTTCTTTAGTGCCCATCAGTTTTTTGTTTTCACGAAGGTAATACAATACAGACTGGGTAGGGTTAGGGTTACTGACCGATACTTTTTCTCCGTTTAATAGAAATTGTATTGTATTAGTTTGATTGGCGGAGGAATTCATCTTAGTAAAGTAGCACATTGGAAGTTGATCGAGTAGAACAGTTTCAAGTCTGGGTGATGCTTTTTTGGCATCGCTATATTGTAACTATCAAAGAACCTACCAAAGAACCTATCAAAGAACCTATCAAAGAACGTATCTATCTAATCGTTGGCTTAGCAGTTTCAAAATGGCTTCGTTGATAGGGTTAATTACTTGCTTATGGTTTATGCAAATAGTAAAAGTCTGGGTAAAGCTCTGATTTTGACTTACGAGTGGAATATGTACTAATGCACCACTTCTAATGGGTTCTTCAAGTCCAATAATAGTTTGGAATCCAATTCTTGATTCTTTACCTAACATCGAACGTAAGAATTCCATTGAGTTCGAGGTAGTAGTTACAACATCTGTTGTACCCGAAATATTGGAAAGCTCTCTATTTAGAATATCCTGAAGTGGCCAGCTTTCATCAGGAAGAATTAAAGGGTAATTGATGCAATCTTTAAGGCTAACAGATTTAAGGTGAGACAAGGGGTGAGAAGGTGATAATACAGCCCCCACGGGTAATTCAATGGAAGCAAACTGTTCTATTTTTGGATCTGCAACAGGGTCGAATACCAACGCAATGTCTGCCCGTCCATTAATCAAATAATCATTAAGCTTTCTGCCGCTGGCAGCCACAAAAGATGTTGCTAAGCCTGGGAACTGATTTTGCAACTCAAGAAAAATAGGAGGTAAAAAACGTGATACAACCGACTCTTGCCCCACAATGGTGATCCCTTGGGAGTTAACACCTCGACACGTTTCGATTTCACGCATCGTCCTGTCATAGTCAGATAAGGTTCTGGTAATATGTTGAGAGAGTATCTTGCCTGCTTCTGTCAGCTCTATGCCATTATGAGATCGTTCAAAAAGCTTTATCCCAAGCTCTTCTTCTTTTTTTAGTATCTGTCGATTCACGGCAGATGAAGCTACAAATAATTTTTTTGCCGCCTTTCGGATAGATCCACTTTTACAGACTTCATCAAAGTAAGTAAGAAAAACTGAGTGTATTTTCATCCGTTTTTATTTAGAGGTAGTTAAGAGAAAGTTAGTGATTTTCACTAATAAGCTCTGGCTTTAAATAAGGGATTAAAAAAGGTTTGTGTTCTGTTATTTCATCTAAAGTTAAGCCGCTCATTTCGTAAGGAAACACTAACCAATCTTCAGTTTTATGTAACACAAAATCAGGTTTTACATCGACCGCTTTATAAGAAGGGCGTTGCCATAAAGTAGCAACTCGAACATCTTTTGGCATATTACGCTTCAATCTAAAATTGAGTCGTTTAATGACGGCCTCAATATTTTTGCCAGTACTGAATACATCATCCACGATTAATAATGAATCGTCAGCATTCATATTTTCGAGTAAAAAACGTGTTCCATGAACACGAATATCTGATACTGGTGCATTAGCCATTTCGTGATATGAGGGTTGACCGCGATAGGACGTTCTCAATGAAATGTGGTTGGTATCGACGCCCAAAGTTTGCAAGCATTCTTGAACATAAATACCAACAGAGCTTCCTCCACGCCATAAACCGACAATGAAGGTAGGTTTAAAACCTGATTCAAAGATGTTTACGCCTAGCCTAAAAGAGTCTTCGATTAGTTTTTGTTCATCAAGAAATTTCTTATTCATATTGAATAGTATAAGACAAAAGTAAGAATATACTCATGAAGAAAGCTTTGATAAAGTCGATTGATTAAGAATTTAAGGTGTCATCATATGAATAAGGTTTATCTGACAGCACAAAGTCTATTAGAAGACTCCTTCAAGCTCGCGCATCAAATTCTCGAATCAGGCTTTAAACCTACCTTCATTATCGCAGTGTGGCGTGGTGGTGCACCGATTGGTATTGCTGTGCAAGAATATCTGCAATTTCATGGAGTACATGCAGACAATATAGCGATTCGTACTTCGTCCTATTCAGGTATTGATAATCAGTCGCGTGAGGTGAAAGTATTAGGTCTGGAGTATTTAATAAAAAATGTCCAACACCATGATCGTTTGTTAATTGTTGATGATGTATTTGATACAGGTCGTTCGGTTGAAGCAATAATCGATGAATTAAAAAGTAAAACACGTTTGAATGCACCGAATGATATTCGTATCGCCGTGCCATATTACAAGCCAGCCCGTAACCAAGTGAGCTTCGCGCCAGATTATGTCGTGCATGAAACGTCTGATTGGTTAAAGTATCCTCATTCATTAGAAGGTTTAAGCGTAGAAGAAATGGCAGAGAAGCGCCCTGAGATTTATAAGATTATTAAAGATCATTTGCCGAATGATATTACACAATAGCTCTATTCATAATTAAAAAGACACCCCCCTACTTTTTGCATGTTTTCGACTTAAAATAGCTGAAAAGTAGGGGGGGCTTTTTGTTGTTAAGAAATATCTAAACTATCAGAATAAGCAAACAAAGCTGGCGCTCCGCCTGTATGCCAAAATAAAACGCTATCACTTTTTTTAATTTTTCCTGTTCGAATCATATCGATTAAACCACCCATGGCTCGGCCGGTATAGACAGGGTCTATCAATATTCCTTCAGTTTTAGCCGTGAGTGAAATGGCTTCGTTTTCTAATGCTCCGACTTCACCGTAGCCATCACCTACATAATCTGAGTTAAGGATTAAATCTACATCTGAAAACTTATGATCACTCTCTAATAGCTTGGCGGTTTTATTGGCAAGTGAAACTATGTACTGATCAAAAGGGATTTTGTCTGTTTCGCCTTTATCTATATTGATTCCAACTAATTCAACAGAAGATTCGAATATTTTTTTACCCAGCATTAAACCAGCTTGTGTGCCACCGGAACTCGATGCAAAAATGATATGAGTAAAAGATGTCTCTAATTCTTGGCTTTGTTGTTCAAGTTCTCTGAATGCTTCTAGAAACCCTATCGCACCTAATTCATTTGAGCCGCCGTAGGGAACCACATACACCTTCTTTCCTTCTTTTTTTAATTGCTCAACAATTTCAGGGATGTCTTCGCCTTTACGGTTTTTGCCTGCCCAATGAATATGGCAATCGAAGATCTTATCTAAAAGTAAATTTCCATCCAAACGATC
>CALISP010000325.1 GCA_938041705.1 uncultured Cocleimonas sp.
ATTGCTAAATATTCGTGGCGTAGCTCTTCATTGTCTAAAACTTCTTGAGCAGTGCCATCAAACACAATATTACCCATATCAAGAATCAGTGCGCGGTCAGCTAAACGTAATGCAGCTTTAGCGTTTTGCTCAACGATAATTGTAGTAATACCTTGTTTTTTAATGCTATCTACGATCCCTGCAATCTCTTGAACTATCACAGGTGCTAGGCCTTCATAAGGCTCATCCAACAACAGTAACTTAATGTCACGTGCCAAAGCACGGGCAACTGCTAACATTTGCTGCTCACCACCAGATAAGGTCGTACCCATTTGATTACGACGTTCTGCAAGACGTGGAAAATGTTCGTAAATACGCTCGATAGTCCAGCCAACAGGTGGGGCAATTTGTGCTAATTCCAAATTTTCATGAACGGTTAAGCCCTGAATAATTCGACGATCCTCTGGAACTAAAGCTACACCACTTTGCGCTGCTTCATACGATGTCATATCATGCAATGGTTTATGATCTAACCAAATTTCCCCATGAGTGACTTGCGGATCATCCATGCGTGCAATTGAGCGTAAAGTAGATGTTTTACCAGCACCATTACGACCTAATAAAGCAACAACTTCCCCTTCGCGAATATCAAAGCTTACACCTTGAACGATGTAACTTTCACCGTAGTAGGAATGCATATCCCAACATGAGAAAAATGCTGGATCAGAGCCTTTACTGTGAACAGGTTGTACTTTTTCAATTACACCTGCACCGTCAATTCTATCGTTACTCATCTACAGCTTCCTCACCCAAATAGGCTTCTTTTACTTTTGGATCATTTTTAATTTCTTCAGGCGTGCCCGTAGCAATGATATGTCCACGCGCTAATACACTAATGCGATCAGCCAAACTAAATACCACGTGCATATCATGCTCGATAATAACTTTCGTCATTTCGCCCATTTTACCACTGTTAAGTAATTCAATTGTTTGGTTAGTATCATGGCGGGCCATACCCGCTGTCGGCTCATCTAACAGTAATAATGTCGGGTGTTGTATCAAACCCATTGCTAATTCTAGACGACGCTTGTCTCCACGTGAAATACTGCCAGCATGTTGATCATAAAATTTATCCAAAGCAAATTCAGCTAAAGTAGACATCGCTTCTTCGCGAATAACCTTCTCATTAGCCATGCTTTTAAACGGATTGAATTTGAAGGTACCATCGCGTTTAGCAAATGCAGGAATCATCACGTTATCTAATAAAGATAATTCAGGGAAGATTTCTGGCGTTTGGAATACACGTACCATACCCGCATGATTTATATCATGTGGCGCCATACCAATCATATTGCGTCCATTAAAAGTTACAGAGCCATTGTCTGGAATCAATTTACCAATACAGCAGTTTAATAAAGTTGATTTACCCGCTCCATTAGGACCAATGATTGCATGAGTTTCACCCTCTACAATTTGTAAGTTAACGTCACTTAATGCGTGCAAGCCGCCGAAGGTTTTATTAACACCTTTAATTTCAAGCATCGTTTTTGACGCAGTGTTTGTCATAGCTTCGCTCATTTAGCTTCTCCTTCAATCGTACTCTTTTTCTTACCAAAGCCAAACAAACCTTTAATTTTATCAACACCTTCCATAACTCCACCAGGTAGGAAAATAACTATCAGCATGAATAATGCACCTAGTGTTAAATGCCAACCTTCACCAACAAAAGGATTCGTAACGTTTACTACAATCGTTTGTAACCATTCTGGCATATAGTTGAAAATTTCAGTTAGCTCAGATTTATTAAGTGCAGAGAATATATTTTCTAAGTACTTAATGATTACAGCACCTAGCAATGGTCCGATTAAAGTTCCTACGCCACCCATAATAGTCATCAATACCACTTCACCAGAAGCCGTCCATTGCATTCTTTCAGCACCTGCAAGTGGATCGATTGACGCCAAGAGTCCTCCTGCTAAACCTGCATACATACCAGATATAACAAAAGCTGTTAACAAGTAAGGTCTGGTATTAAAACCCGTGTATTTCATTCGCGTTTGGTTCGATTTTATTGCTAGCAATTTCATACCAAAAGGAGAGCGAAAAATCTTTAATGAAATATAAAACGCAACAATTAAAATAGCTGCAGCGACATAGAAACCAGAATAGCCACTCATCAAAGTACCAAATAAATTGGTAGATGGAAGACCATCCTTCACAACAACCCCAAACATTGAATCAATAACGCGTGGGTCCTGTTGCTCCAGCTGCAACCCAGTTTCACCGTTAGTGATTGGTGTCAGTACAGAATATGCAAGACTATATGCCATTTGTGCAAAAGCTAGAGTCAATATTGAGAAGTAAATTCCAGAACGTCTTAAACTCAAAAAACCAATAAGCAAGGCGAATATACCTGCCACAATGACGGCGAGAATTATTGCAGGCACGACATTCATTGTCAGTAATTTAAAAGACCAAACTGCGGTATATGAACCTATTCCTAAAAAGGCTGCATGACCAAAAGACAAATAACCAGTTAGACCAAATAGAATATTATAACCAACTGCAAATATTCCAAAAATTGCGAATTTCTGAAGTAAGTCAGGGTAGTTGGCACCAATTGGCGCAGTCCATATCGGCGCAGTTAAAACAACAGCTGCAAATATCAGCATGATGACGGTATTACTTTTAATTAAATTTTTCATCATTAATCCTCAAATACGCCTTCGCGTCCCATTAAGCCACGCGGTCTTACTAGAAGTATGATAACTGCCACTAAGTAAATAATAATTTGATCAATACCAGGGAATAACGATGACACTTCAGTCATCGAAGCGAATGATTGTAAAATCCCCAATAAAAATCCAGCTGCAACAGCGCCTGGTAAAGAGCCCATGCCACCAACAACCACTACAACAAAGGACAGTACTAAGAAGTCCATGCCCATGTGATAGTCAGGCGGTAATATTGGCGCGTACATAACACCTGCTAAACCCGCTACTAATGCAGCAATGGCGAATACGATAGTGAAGCGCTTTTGAATATTAATACCCAATAAACCGACAGTCTCACGGTCTGCCATACCAGCTCTAACAACCATACCGAAGGTAGTGAATTTCAAGAATGCAAATACAGCAGATATAATAGCTAATGAGAAAGCAAGATAGATTAATCGCCACCATGGGTAAACTAAATTTTCGTTGAGCCCAAAGAATACTCCAACCGCAGCACTACCAGAAACTACATCTGGTGCAGGTGTTGGAATTGGATTTGCTCCAAAAAAATGACGAATGACTTCTTGTATAATAATTGCCAAACCAAACGTCACCAGAATTTGTTCAGCATGGCTACGTTTGTAAAAATGTCTGATTAAGCCACGTTCCATTATAAAACCAATCAATAGCATCACTGGGATTGCCATTAAGATTGATAGTGGAACGGCATAATCAATGATCGCAGTTCCTGTATCACCCCACCATATTTCTAAATATGGTTTCTCCTTATACGCATCGAAAAAAGTGATACTTTCATCTTTTACTTTTTTTGATATCGTAAGAATTTTTTGAAAGCTAACGGCACAGAAAGCGCCAAGCATGAACAATGCACCGTGTGCAAAGTTAACAATACCCAATGTACCAAAAGCTAAAGTTAAGCCTAGTGCAATTAATGCATAAGCAGCTCCTTTATCTAGGCCATTAAGTAATTGGATCAGAATCGCATCCATAGTCTTTATATTCTCTTTTTTTAAACTGCGTTGTTTGAATCAATTATGTAATAAACACAAATAAGCGAGTATTAGTAAAAATACCGTTAAAAAACCATATAATTTGTTATTTAAACATCAACACTCTGATTCAAGCGTGTGTGGATTTGCTTTTATTATTTTAACCAAAAATAAACTCAAAAACCCCTATCAGCAGAACTGCCGATAAGGGTGTTTTGAACTATAACTTATACTTCGTATGGACCTAAGTCGCCACCAAGTAGCTCTGGCTTGTATTCAACCTGTGCACGAGGAACTTCTTGTACAACTTCAAGCAGATCGAATTGACTGCTTGGATTCTGATTACCACGCACAACCAATACATCTTTGAAACACTGATGATCTTCAGCACGATATTCAGTAGCACCATTACCCATTCCGTCAAACTTAAAGCCTTCAAGTGCTTTAATAACTTCTGGTGGATAGAAAGTACCAGCCATTTCACATGCGTTTGCATATAAAAGAGTCTGAACATAACACGTATGAGCAGCCATTGATGGTGGTTGACCATACTCAGCACCAAATGACTTAACAAATGCTTGTGAACCTTCATCTTTAAGTGCCCAGTTCCAGTTAGTTGAACCTAAGATACCTTTGATGTTTTCACCAGCACCCTGCGCCATCAGACGTGAGAATAAAGGAACAACGATTTGGAAATCTTTACCATTTACTTGCTTATCACGAAGACCGAATTGAACAGCCTGTGTTAGCGAGTTAACCATGTCTTTACCGTAATGGTTAAGAATCAAAGTATCAGCACCAGAGTTTAGAACCGGTGTAATAAATTGTGAGAAGTCACCTGCGCCAACTGGAGTTTTAACTGCTGCTTTGGTTTTCCAACCCATGGCTTCTGTGTACTTCTTGATTGAACCTTCTTGAGACCAACCCCAAGTATAGTCAGCCGTTAGGTGATAAGCAGTACGATCTGTACCATATTCTTTCTCAAGTACAGGTCCAAGTGCAGCACCAGACATTTCAGTATTGAAGAAATGACGGAAACCGTAACGACGCTTGTCTTTACCTGTTGTGTCATTTGAGTGAGTCAAACCAGCCATGAAAATAGTACCCATTTCCTGGCATAGACCCTGTACCGCAATCGCAACACCAGATGAAGAACCACCTGTGATCATTAAAGCGCCATCTTTTTCGATCATACGCTTAGCAGATGCACGAGCAGCGTCTGATTTAGTTTGAGTATCACCAGTTGAGAAAACAACTTTCTTACCTAAGATACCATTGCCTTTTAACATACTTGGCTTCATGGTCTTCATCATTCCGCCGTCGCCTTCGCCGTTGAGATGCTTAACTGCTAATTTGTATGCGCGCAATTCGTCAGCGCCTTCATCAGCATATGGGCCAGATTGTGGTACGTTGAAACCGAGTGTTACTGTCTTAGAGTCTTTAGGATCATTTCTAAAGTCTTTAGCAGCGTAAGCTCCTTTCATAAAAATCATTGGTGCTGAAGCTACAACACCCGCAGCGCCAGCTGTTTTAATAAAACCGCGACGGTTTAGACTTGGGGTTTGGTCGTTCTTTTTCATACTACTCTCCGTTTGATTAAACCTTAAAATTAAGGTGTCATTAAATTATTCTTAGTATTATTTTTTTGTAAAAACTACTTTTTTAACATTAATAATATAGCTGAATAAATATTCATACCTGAATACCTAGCAAGAGGTATTAGATTAAAATATTCAGGATATCTTCCTCATAGCTTAATTAGTATAGTCCATGAATTTTGTAATAAAACCGTTATTTAACTTTATAATATGAATTATGTTAATCCTTAATATAAGCATTATTTAAGTTATTTTAACTTTAACAAAGTTTAAAGTGCTAAAGACAAATAACAGTACACTGGGTAATAAATTCTACTCTTTAGTTTGATTAACTAGTATTCGACAATAGTCTTATACTTTTCTTCTTGTTTTTAGTTGCTTTAAAAACACATTGATCGTTATAGTAAACAGATGAGTTATAAAGTATTAATCGCCGACGACCATCCACTATTTCGTGATGCCTTAAGTACGATTCTTCGAATGGCAATAAAAGACTGTAAAATACAAGAAGCAAAAGACTATAAAGAAACGGCTAAAATGCTTGAGAGAGAGCATTTTAATATTGTTTTTCTTGATTTAAATATGCCAGATTCGAATAGTCTATCTGACCTTGCATTATTAAAAAAAATGTATCCTCAGATACCAATGGTTGTGGTTTCTGCTCATAATGAGGAAAG